>JBDLJM010000094.1:10000-12634 GCA_039714315.1 Bacteroidota bacterium
AAAAGTACTCCTAACAGGAGAGTGAAATAGTACCTGAAACCGTGTGCTTACAAGCAGTTGGAGTCTCGATTTATCGGGATGACAGCGTGCCTTTTGGATAATGAGCCAACGAGTTGCTCGTGCGTTGCAAGGTTAATTTCTTAAGGAAGGAAGCCGAAGCGAAAGCGAGTCTGAATAGGGCGAACATAGTAACGTGCGGCAGACGCGAAACCGGGTGATCTACCCTTGTCCAGGATGAAGTGAGGGTAAAACCTCATGGAGGTCCGAACCAGTATCGGTTGAAAACGATTTGGATGAGGTGAGGGTAGGGGTGAAAGGCCAATCAAACCCGGAGATAGCTCGTATTCCTCGAAATAGCTTTAGGGCTAGCCTCGAGATAAAGTGTAACGGAGGTAGAGCACTGATTGGGCTAGGGCCCTCACAAGGGTACCAAACTCAGACAAACTCCGAATGCCGTTTACATGTTTCTCGGGAGTCAGGCAGTGGGGGATAAGCTTCATTGCCAAGAGGGAAACAACCCAGACCATCGATTAAGGCCCCTAAATAGTAGTTAACAGAGAAAGGATGTTAGATTGCTCAGACAACTAGGATGTTGGCTTAGAAGCAGCCATTCATTTAAAGAGTGCGTAATAGCTCACTAGTCAAGCGATCTAGCGTCGACAATTTGCGGGACTCAAACTACTTGCCGAAATCATGGGCTCCGAATTTATTCGGAGCGGTAGAGGAACATTCTATAGGCGCTGAAGGTGTACTGCGAGGTATGCTGGAGCGTATAGAAGTGCAAATGTTGGCATAAGTAACGATAATTCCGATGAAAAATCGGAACGCCGAAAGTCTAAGGTTTCCTGAGCAATGTTAATCATCTCAGGGTTAGTCGGACCCTAAGCCGAGGCTGAAAAGCGTAGGCGATGGAAAACAGGTCAAAATTCCTGTACCTGGTATAATTTGTTTGACTATAAGGAGGGACGCAGAAGTGAAGATCAGCCACCTGTCGGATTAGGTGGTCTAAGTGTGTAGGTTTAGAGAGTAGGCAAATCCGCTCTCTTATAAGACTGAGACACGAACGGGAGAGCCTAGCTCACAAACTGATCGTAATCATGCTGCCTAGAAAAGCTTCGTATAGGAAAATTATATCGGTCCGTACCGCAAACCGACACAGGTAGACGGGATGAGTATTCTCAGGCGCTCGAGTGAATCGTGGTTAAGGAACTCGGCAAATTAGCTCCGTAACTTCGGGAGAAGGAGCACCCTTATTAGGTAAGACTCTTCGCGAGTTTAGCTGAACAGGGTCGCAGTGAAAAGGCCCAGGCGACTGTTTAACAAAAACACATGTCTCTGCGAAGTCAATTAAGACGATGTATAGGGACTGACACCTGCCCGGTGCTGGAAGGTTAAGAGGAGAGGTTAGATTTCGGTCGAAGCTTTGAATCGAAGCCCCAGTAAACGGCGGCCGTAACTATAACGGTCCTAAGGTAGCGAAATTCCTTGTCGGGTAAGTTCCGACCTGCACGAATGGTGCAACGATCTGGGCACTGTCTCGACCACGAGCTCGGTGAAATTGTGGTACCGGTGAAGACGCCGGTTACCCGCAGAAGGACGGAAAGACCCCGTGAACCTTTACTGCACCCTAATATTGGGTTCGGGTAAGTCATGTGTAGGATAGGTGGGAGACTTTGAAACCGGGGCGCTAGCTTCGGTGGAGTCAATGGTGAAATACCACCCTTGGTTTAGTTGGATTCTAACCGCGGTCCATGAATCTGGATCCGGAACAGTGTTAGGCGGGTAGTTTGACTGGGGCGGTCGCCTCCCAAAATGTAACGGAGGCTCTCAATGGTTCCCTCAGCATGGTTGGTAATCATGCTTCGAGTGCAAAGGCAAAAGGGAGCTTAACTGTGAGACATACAGGTCGAACAGATACGAAAGTAGGACTTAGTGATCCGGCGGTAGCGAGTGGAAGTGCCGTCGCTCAAAGGATAAAAGGTACTCCGGGGATAACAGGCTGATCTTGCCCAAGAGTTCATATCGACGGCAAGGTTTGGCACCTCGATGTCGGCTCATCGCATCCTGGGGCTGAAGAAGGTCCCAAGGGTTGGGCTGTTCGCCCATTAAAGCGGTACGTGAGCTGGGTTCAGAACGTCGTGAGACAGTTCGGTCCCTATCCTCTGCGGGCGCAGGATACTTGAGAAGAGTCGCTTCTAGTACGAGAGGACCGAAGTGAACAAACCTCTAGTGTACCAATTGTCACGCCAGTGGCATGGTTGGGTAGCTACGTTTGGAATGGATAAGCGCTGAAAGCATCTAAGTGCGAAGCCAACTTCAAGATAAGGTATCCCTTGCCGATTTATCGGCACTAAAGACTCCTTGGAGATTACAAGGTCGATAGGCTGCAGGTGTAAGTGCGGTAACGTATTCAGCCGAGCAGTACTAATAAGTCGTGAGACTTAACCATTTATTTTTATTAAAACATTTTAGGGCTCAGTACACTCATCAATCTTCAATTTTTATTGAAAAGTTTTCTGGTGGCTTTAGCTAAGGTGAAACACCTCTTCCCATTCCGAACAGAGAAGTTAAGACCTTAAACGCCGATGGTACTGCTTGGGCAACTTTGTGGGAGAGTAGGTAGCTGCCAGGATT
>JBDLJM010000095.1 GCA_039714315.1 Bacteroidota bacterium
TTATTTGTCAATATAATAGTCTTCTATGTTGAATTCCAAATGAATTGAATAATATTTATTGAAATCAGCTACAAAGTCTAAAGTCTAAAGTTCAAAGTTCAAAGTTCAAAGTCTAAAGTCTAAACCGACGAAGGAGGTTCAGCGAGCACCTTTTAAATAAAAGTGCCAGCGAGCTAAAGTTCAAAGTTCAAAGTCTAAAGTTTAAAGTCCAAGATCTAAAGTCTAAATACTAAATACTAAATACTAACTTGTTAAGTTCTATACGAATAATTACCTTCGTGCGATAATATAGTAGTAAGCCAAAAACATAAAATTTTATACAATGAAGATTAAATATTTGTTTATAATAGTGGCATTAGTGATGTTAGCCAATACAGGATTTGCATTTGGTCCAACCGGACACAGAACTATTGCCAAAATTGCAGAATCTTACCTTAGTGATGAGGCAAAAAAGCAAATAACCGAGTTGCTGGATGGCGAAGGGATTGTTATTGTTTCAACTTTTGCAGATGATATAAAATCAGAAAAAAAATACGATTATACTCATGTATGGCATTATGTTAATGCAGAGGAAGGTATAAGTTACAGCGATTCGAAAAAGAATCCTGACGGAGATCTGATATTTGCTATTAATAAAGCGGTTGAAGTTTTAAAGAATCCTAAGAGTACGAAAGAAGAAAAAGCATTCAATTTAAAAATGCTGATTCATTTTATAGGAGATTTACATCAGCCATTGCATTGTGGCAGAGGTGCAGATAAAGGGGGGAATGATATAAAGGTTAAATGGTTCAGAAAGAACACTAATTTGCACAGAGTTTGGGATTCTGATATAATTAACTTTAATAAAATGAGTTATAGCGAACTGGCAGAAACCATGAAAAGATCTCCTTATATAGATAAAGAGGAAATAGAAAAAGGAAATGTTATTTCGTGGTACAACGAGTCTAAAAAACTTAGTAAAGTAGTTTATGCCTCGGTAGAGCCGGATGAAAATCTTACTTATGGATATAATTATAAATACTTTCCTGTTTTAAAGGAGCGGCTTAATTATGCCGGTATCCGTTTGGCAAAGGTTTTAAATGAGATTTTTAGGTGATATGAATTGAGTTAATCAATAACTCTCACATTAATAATTTGAACTTCCTTAGCCTCAATATTGATTTTAGGGAAGTTTTTTTCGTAGTCGATATTTATATCTCCCAAGCCTACTTTCCCGTCACCATTTGAGTCCCATTTAAGACTTAGGTAGTAATTAGCCTTGTCAACTTCCTTACAACCTCTGATTTTTGATGCCGGATCAGCGGGAATTTCCAGTTCAATCGTATGAGGCAGAGATTTTGCTTTATATTTTTTACTGACAATTTCCGTAGCCTCAACATCAGCCAGTATTGGACTGTATCCGTAAAGGGTAACTATAAAATCTTTTACGTCAGGTTTAATAGTGGTTTCGCTTTGAAGGTCAATTTTTATTATATGTGAGGAGCTACTCTCACACGATTGCATTGCAAGAGTTACACTGAATAGAATCAGAAGAAATTTTAGAACTTTCATTTTAATAAATGTTTATATTTTATAATGTATTAATATGTAGTCCTTTAGAGTGCTAAATTACAAAAGGAATTATACATAATAAGGTTAATTGCTAAAAAAAGGTGAATAAAATATTCACCTTTTCGAATTTATAATGAAGTTTATATAAAACTATTCCTAAAACAACAGATCTTATTTTTCGTTAAGTTTTTTTGCTCCTTCAATAATTTCTTCAACTATTTTTGGATCCAGTAGAGTAGAAGTATCTCCTAAGTTGGAAACATCACCTTCGGCGATTTTTCTTAGAATTCTTCGCATTATTTTACCTGATCGTGTTTTAGGTAAACCGGGAACAATTTGAATAATATCAGGTCTGGCAATTTTACCAATTTCTTCAACTACAGTCTCAATAACTTCCGATTTCAATATGTCCTGATTTTTACATTCTTCTCTACAAATAATAAATGCGTAAATACCTTGTCCTTTTATATCATGTGGATAGCCTACAACTGCCGATTCAACCAGTTTTTCATTTTTATTAATTGCATTTTCTATTTCGGCTGTGCCAAATCTGTGTCCCGAAACATTTATTACATCATCAACACGTCCAATAATTCTATACATACCGTTTTTGTCTCTTTTTGCTCCATCACCTGTAAAATAATAACCGTCATAGTTTGAGAAGTAAGTGTCTTTTGCTCTTTTATGATCGCCGTGAATAGTTCTCAACATTGATGGCCAAGGGTATTTAATAGCCAAATATCCTTCAACTTCATTTTCTTTTATTTCCTCACCATCTTTATTCAATAATACAGGTTGTATTCCGGGTAATGGGTATCCGGCATGTGAAGGTTTCATTGGGCTGTGATTACCGAGTCCCGATATCATAATCCCTCCGGTTTCGGTTTGCCACCATGTATCAACAACCGGGCATCGTTCCTTTCCAACGTGAATATGGTACCAGTGCCATGCTTCTTCATTTATAGGCTCACCAACTGTACCAATTACTTTTAACGAATCTAACGAATATGACAATACGTGGTCGTCTCCTGCCGCCATTAGAGCTCTGATAGCCGTAGGTGCGGTATAGAATTGATTTACCCCGTACTTATCTACTATTTGCCAAAACCTACCGGCATCCGGAAAAGTGGGTATTCCTTCAAACATTGTAGTTGTTGCTCCATTCAGTAAAGGGCCGTAGATAATGTAGGTATGCCCGGTAATCCAGCCAATATCAGCTGTACACCAGTAAACATCACTTTCTTTTGTTTGGAATACATTTTTGAATGAGTAACCTGCGTAAACCATATATCCTCCTACTGTATGTACAATTCCTTTAGGAGAACCCGTTGAACCGGAAGTATAGAGAATAAACAATGGATCTTCTGAATCCATTAGTTCAGGTTCGCAAAAGCTATCTGCCTTTTCCATTTCGTCGTGTAACCATACATCCCTTCCTTCTTCCATATTTACGGCCCATCTTGTTCTTTCTGTAACGATGACCTTTTCTACACTTGTACAATTTTTCAACGCTTCATCAACAACTCTTTTTACAGGAATTTCTTTTGCTCCCCTAAATAGTCCATCAGAAGTTAAAACCATTTTTGCGTCAGCATCGTTAATCCTGTCGGCTAGTGAGTTTGCAGAGAATCCTGCGAAAACAACAGAGTGAACAGCTCCAACTCTGGCACATGCCAAGGTTGCTATTGTAAGTTCCGGGATCATTGGCATATATATAGCAACGACATCCCCTTTTTTAATTCCGTTATTTTTTAAAACATTGGCAAATTTATTTACCTCTGTATAAAGTTCACGGTAGGTTAAGCGTACAAATCTTTCTCTGGGATCATTTGGTTCCCATATTAGTGCAATTTTGTTTCCTCTATCTTTTAAATGTCTGTCAAGTGCATTTTCGGTAATATTTAGTTTAGCATTTAAAAACCATTTAACATTTGGGTCATTAAAATTCCAGTTAAGGGTTTTATCCCATTTTTTTCTCCAAACAAACTTGTCGGCGATTTTATCCCAAAACTGTTCCGGATACTTAATGGATTCCTGGTATTTTTCCTTGTAATCATCAAATGAATTAATGGTCATATAATATAGAATTAGTTAGTAATATTTTATGAATATAATAAAAACTGACATATGTCATACTGTTGTCTTGGTGAAAATTTTCAGTCCGGACGAACGGGGTTGATTAACAGGTAAATAAGCTTCGTCATAAAAAGTGTGAATGGTGATTTTTCGTAAATATATTTGTGAGGAATTTTAAAGAATGAGGATATAATAAATATGAAATTGTTGAGACTCATATTATTTTTTATTTTGTTGTTTTCCTTTGCTGCTAAGGCTCAGGAGACTGCTTACTTTGTTGAAACTAAAAGTTACCAAAGAGCTTTTGGTTTAACAGTGGAAAATGATATGTTTTTTCAGACAGACCATTATTATTCTGCGGGAGAAAGTATACATTTTATACACCCGGCGATTTCAAAATCTCCATTTAACCGACTTCTTATTTCAATGTTTAATCTTGGAGATGTTGTGTATAACGGGCTAAAGATTGATCATAAGATTTTTACTCCTACTGATACACCTAATGCCGGGTTAAAAATAGGCGACAGACCATACGCTTCATCTTTAAGTATATCGCAATTTAAAGTTGTGGAAAATTCTGAATATGCTTACAGGATCAGCAGCCGGTTTAGTTTGGGAATCATTGGAGAATATGCCCGTGGTAGGGAGTTACAATCAAAAATTCACGAGATTACCCCTTCGGAGGTGCCCTTAGGCTGGGAATATCAGGTTAAGAACGACCTGTTGTTAAATTATTACATAAAATTGGACAAGGGCATTTACAGTTCTGAATATTTTGAATGGCTAGCCTCCGCATCTGTTAATTTAGGAACCGTTAATAATGATATTGCCTTTTCTACAAATGCCAGGGTTGGATTGATAGATTCATATTTCGAATCGTATTCTCCGGGAAAGAATTCCGGATTCAGAACATGGATGGAATTGAGTTATAAGGTGAAAACAATTGCCTATAATGCTTATCTGGAGGGTGGTTTAATAAACAGAAACAGTCCCTACATTATTGAAAATGGGGATATGAACAGAATGAGTCAGAAAATAGGTGTCCATTTTTTCATACAGTATAATAAACATAGAATTGTTTTTGAAGGATACAGAATAAGCCCGGAATTTGTAGGAGCATTGTGGCATCAGTGGGGTGGTATTTCTTATCAGTATTGGTTTTAATATATTCTAAATTCAATTCTATAGCAATAAATCATTATCTGAAATATATAATGCGTGCATAATATTTATTCGTTTTTAGGTAATACTTTCCAAAGATTTGATGTTCTTTCATTAAATATGATAAAAATCATTATTCATACATAGCAATTAATAATACTAATTTCGTTTTATATTTAGTAAGTTAAATATGGCAATAGTAGAATGTGTTGATGTTTAACTGGTTTAATTATTTGCTAACATGCGATTTTTGTGTGTTTTATTTTAATAAATATTGATTTGGTTGAAAATATGATAATTGATTAAGTTATTATAAATTGTAGCAAACCAATAACTCAATATTATGTCAATTCCTTTAACACGTATTTTTGATATTCCTTATTATCAATTAGAGAATCACCCTCAGGAAGTAGCTTTTGCATCTAAAAGTTATATGCACGGTACCTGGGATACCTTTTCAACAGAACAATATATCGAACATATTAATATAGTAAGCCGGGGTTTACTACGTTTAGGAGTAAAACCCGGAGATAAAATAGCATTAATTTCGAATAATCGTCATGAATGGAATATGATGGATATGGGAATTTTGCAAATAGGCGCAGTTGGTGTACCTGTTTATCCAACTATTAGCCAGGATGATTATAAGTATATTTTCAATCATTCGGAGGTGAAATATTGTTTTGTTTCGTGCGAGGAGATTTACTTAAAAGTAAAAGCAATTAGAGATGATGTACCTACTTTGAAAGAGGTATTCTCTTTTAACCTTATTCCCGAAGCTATAAACTGGAAATCATTATTAAGATTAGGTTCCGATGATTCAAATCAAGGCGAAGTAGAGCAGTTAATGGCCTCAGTAAAGCCAAACGACATGGCCACAATAATTTATACTTCAGGTACAACGGGCAGGCCCAAAGGCGTAATGCTAAGTCATAATAATCTTCTGTCAAATGCAATATCATCTAATGACAGGTTACCAAAATCGGTACACGGGCAAAAAGCATTGAGTTTTTTACCCGTTTGTCACGTATTTGAGAGGATGGTTTTATATATGTATCAATATTCAGGTATGTCGATTTATTTTGCAGAGTCTATTGATACCATTTCAAAGAATTTGCAGGAGGTAAAACCTCAGGTAATGACTGCAGTACCACGACTTCTTGAGAAAGTTTACGATAAGATATATTCTAAAGGATCTGATTTAACCGGGATAAAGAAAAGGCTATTCTTTTGGGCAGTAGATTTGGGGTTGGAATTTGAACCTTATGGAGCCAATGGGGCATGGTATGAATTTAAATTATCACTAGCCCGAAAGCTAATTTTTTCTAAATGGCAGGAAGCTCTTGGCAGTAATTTGGAATTGATTATTTCGGGTAGCGCACCTCTTCAGCAGCGTTTACAGCGATTATTTACTGCTGCGGGTATTCTTGTAGCCGAAGGTTATGGTCTGAGCGAAACGTCTCCGGTAACAAATGTAAATGAATGGGATAATAAGGGTTGGCGAATAGGCACTGTTGGCAGGGCTCTGGATGGTGTAGATATAAAAATTGCCGATGACGGTGAAATTCTTATAAAAGGGCCAAACGTTATGTTGGGTTATTATAAAGATCCGGAAAAAACAAAAGAAGTAATAAATGGAGATAAATATTTTCATACAGGTGATATCGGAGAAATTGATTCGGATGGTTTTTTAAAGATTACCGATCGAAAGAAAGAAATGTTCAAAACTTCCGGGGGTAAATATATTGCTCCTGCCGTATTGGAAAACGCGTTTAAAGAGTCGAGATTTATCGAACAAATTATGGTTATTGGAGAAGGAGAAAAGATGCCGGCAGCTTTAGTTCAACTTGACTTTGCCTTTATACGTGAATGGTGCAAACGGAAAAAAATAGAATGTACCAATGATGAAATGGTGATTACAAACCCTGTAGTGATTGATAGAATTCAACAGGAAATTGATGAGCAAAATAAAAACTTCGGTAAATGGGAGATGATTAAAAAGTTTGAAATTGTATCGGATGTTTGGTCTATAACCGACGGACAACTTACGCCTACCATGAAACTGAAGAGGAAAGTAATTAAGCAGATGTATAAAGATCTCTTTGATAAAATATATGAGAGGAATTAATTATTTAGGTATTGCTTAGGTCGTCCTCTCGTTAATCTTCTTATAGCAGAAGGATAGAGGACGACTATAATTATTTATAAGCTTTGATTTAGTTTGGTTTTATATATTTGCGGTGGTATAACTAAATTGAGAGTACCGTGGTTATTAAGTTTTATAGGTACTTGCCAGGTTTGTGCAAAAATCACTCTATCTCAAATGCAGAAAAGCAAAAATAATATATGGATCAAAGCTGCTGTAATGGCTAGTTTTTGGGCTTCTTTCGAAATTATAGTAGGGAGCTTTTTTCATAATATGAGAATTCCGTTTTCGGGTACTATATTGGCTTCGATGGGTGTTGCCATAATGGTTTCGTTTCAATATATGTGGAAACAAAGTGGTTTGGTTTGGCGTGCAGGTTTGATAACAGCTCTTTTAAAAGCAGTGTCGCCAAGCGGAATAATTATTGGCCCGATGGTGGGGATATTTACCGAGGCTATTTTTGTAGAATTTATCACATTTATTTTAGGTAGAAATTTAATCTCCTACATTTTTGCGGGTGGATTTGCGGTATTTAGTGCACTGCTACATAAAGTAGTGATGATGTTGATTATTTACGGCTGGGATTTGGTTAAAGTACTTGACAGTTTCTATCAATTTCTGGTAAAAAAGGCTGGAATAGAGAATTTGTCGGCTTTTTGGTTAATATTACTGGTGTCTTCAGTATATTTTGTTGCAGGAGCAATAGGTGGAACCGTTGGTTACTTGGTTGCAAAAAAAGCAAAACAACTTAAAGATACAGAAGAAATAAGTATAGAATTCGATCACAAAAAGGTGATAGAAAATGTTGAAGAAAAATATTCGCTTTCCTTTCTAACTCTTCATCTTGTATTGCTTATATCAGGGATTTTTGTAATTAATTATTCACCTCTCTGGTTAAGCACACTAGGATCCTTAACATATATCTTTTTTGTTGTAAAATATTATGACAAAGCTGTTTTTCATCTTCGAAAAAATAAATTTTGGTTACAATTATTAGTTATTACTTTCATCGCCTCGCTTTTCTGGAATAAGTTTACTTCGGGTGATATTTTTAGCCTTGAGGGGATGATAGTAGGATATAAAATTACACTTCGTGCAGCTATGATGATTGTTGGTTTTTCTGCTTTAAGTGTTGAATTGAAAAATCCTTTTGTAAAGAATCTGTTGTACAATAAAGGGCTTAGAAATTTATATTGGGCAATGGAGTTATCTTTTTCCAGTTTGCCGTCTGTAATGAAAATAGCTAACCCTGTAAAGAGTATAAAGAGTCCTTTGGAGTTTTTTCCAATGATGTTGAATCAGGCTGATAAATTACTTTCTACTTTCGAGGATCAGATAAATTCTAATGTGATAATAATTACCGGAGATACCCAAAGCGGAAAAACCGGTTTTTTGAGCAAAGTGCAACAGTCTCTCCAGGAAAGATCTATAGGACAGGTTGGTTTTTTGGCTGATTCAATATATGAAGACGAGCAAATACAGGGTCACATAATTAAGGACTTAAGCAGTTCCGACAGTTTTAGAATATCTTATCGCGAGTACATGGAAAACTCGCAAAAAATCGGGAGATTCTATTTGCTTAATGAAGGTTTGGAATTTGGAAAAAGTATTTTGCGAAAAATAAACAGTTCCGAAAGTGGAGAAGTGGTAATTGTTGATGAAGTTGGGCGCTTAGAGCTCGACGGTGGAGGTTGGGCACCGGAAGTTAAAGAATTGCTTGAAGATAAATCAAAACCGGTAATACTAATTGTAAGGGGGAAATATTTAGATGAATTTGTAGAAAAGTTTCAGGTAAATTCACCCTACATATTTTATCCTGAGCGCGATAGGGTAAAGGATGCTGTAAAAGCAATAGAGAACAGTATTTAGTGTTAATATTATAAGAATAAATAGAATGAGAAAGTTATTGATATTTTTTATTACGACTCTGTTTTTGTTATCAGGTTGTTCACAAAAGTCAGAGGATTTTATTTCAAAACTTGAAAAAGAGACATTGATGCATTCATCTGTCACTTATAAAGTTAATAGGAAGTCATATTACAAAAATGGTATTGATACTTTAGTTACGCCTTTTGAAATTTGGACTGTTCGTGATGTTGATGAAGAAGGGAAGAATGGATATGTGTGGGTTAATGATTATTACCGACCTTATAATATGATTTATGATAACGGAAGTTTTTATCTGGCAATTCCACCTAAAAAGACGACTGTAGTTTATAATAAGTTCATTGGATCGTTTATTTCTGATGCTGACTGGATTGATAATTTCCTTAGGCCGGATAGTCTTACTTCGTTAATATCAGACACTATTAATAAAACTACTATTTCGGAATTAGTTTATAAGGATATAAGTTGTACACAAATTGAAATAGATTTACCTAAAACGAGAAAAGGAGTTAGAAGAAAAATAACTTACATAATTGATAGAGATAAGTTAGTACCGGTTTGGTCAAAAGTAGAAACAAGCCAAAAGAAAGAGCTTCATGTGGAAGAGTTGTATTTTTCGGATTTTGATTTTGATAAAGTAGACTTAAAAGTATTAAAAGAAAAACAGAATAATGTTTTGAAAGATAATCCTGTGGGGAGGAATGGAGCTAACTCTGAAGTATCTATGATGGAGAAAATGCTTCATGTGGGTGATAAAGCTCCGTTTTTTGATGGAAAGGATTATAATACAGGAGAAGAAGTTAAATTGACCGATTACATAGGGGAAAATATAATAATTGTTGATTTTTGGTATACACATTGCCCTCCATGTGTAAAAGCTATGCCGAGTTTGTCGGAGCTTGCCGCAAAATACGAAAGCAAAGGTCTGAAGATTTTGGGTCTTAATTCAGTAGATAATCAGCCACGTAGTTTAGAGAACTTGAAAACATTTTTGGAAAAGAGAAAGCTGTCATATGATATTGTTCTTACTCAACCATCGGTAGATAAAAAATATAAGATAATGGGCTACCCCACAATGTATGTAATAGGTAAAGACGGAAAAATTGCATTTGTAGAGGTAGGTTTTGATCAACATAAGTTCGAAAAACTGACAGAAGTGGTGGATAGTCTTACCAGATAATTTGCTAATATTTTAATGGAGTTTTTAGCATTATCATATTGAGTTTTATTTTTATTACAGATAAAAATAAAAGAGTGTTTATTCATATTATTATCTTACAATATTCATATTTTTGTTCTGCATAATTAAAATATACTTACATATCTAAGATATTAGATTGTCAACTAATTAATAAACGCATAAACACAAGAATATGAGCCAAGAAGTTAGAAACCTGGAGCCAAAGGCTATTTGGAACAATTTCGAAGATTTGAATGCAATTCCGCGCGGGTCGAAGAAAGAAGAAAAAGCAGGAAAGTTTTTAGTTGAGTTTGGAGAAAAACTCGGACTGGAAACTGTGATGGATAAGGTTGGGAATGTAATTATAAAGAAACCTGCCTCTAAGGGAATGGAAGATCGTAAAACTGTGATTTTACAATCGCATTACGATATGGTACATCAAAAAAATTCCGATACCAATTTTGATTTCGATACGGAAGGAATCAAATCGTATATAGATGGTGAATGGGTTACTGCCGATGGTACAACTCTTGGAGCTGACAACGGTATTGGTGTTGCTTCGATAATGACACTTTTAGAATCTTCGGATATTGCTCACCCCGCACTTGAAGCTCTTTTTACTTCGGATGAAGAAACCGGAATGACTGGTGCTTTCGGACTTGAAGGTGGTTTGTTGGACGGTGAGATTTTATTGAACCTGGATACTGAGGATGATGATGAACTAACAGTAGGTTGTGCCGGTGGAGTAGATACAACATCCAAGCGTGAATACAAATTAGAAGATGTTCCTGAAAATAGTGTTGCTTACAACATTACTGTTCGTGGTCTTAAAGGCGGTCACTCGGGGATGGATATAAATCTGGGTAGAGCCAACGCAAATAAGGTAATGAACAGACTAATGTACGGAGGCTTTACAAACTTCGGACTTCGGGTTTCAGAAATAGATGGTGGTAGTTTGAGAAATGCTATTCCAAGAGAATCGTTTGCCAAAGTAACTGTGGATAAAATTTCTCAGGAAGCGTTTGAAGCCGAAACTGCAATAATGATAGAAAATATCAGGAATGAGTTCAAAGCTACCGAACCCGATATGGAAATTGTTTTGGAAGAAACGGCTTTACCTGCAAAAGTAATGGAGATAGGGGTACAGGAAGGTATCATTAGAGCTATTTATTCGTGTTTCAACGGTATGTATCGTATGAGTGATGAGATTGATGGCTTAGTTGAAACATCATCGAACTTATCGAGAATAATTTTAAAGGACGGACAATTCGAATCGCAGGCTTTACAACGTTCGTCTGTTGAGACCGGTAAAATGGATGTTGCATACAGTATTAGAGCTTCTTTTGAACTTGCAGGTTGTGAGGTTGAGCATGCAGGATCATATCCGGGGTGGAATCCAAATATGGAATCAGCAATTTTGGGAGAAATGAAAGGTCTTTATAAGGAAATGTTCAATGAGGACGTTAAGGTATTGGCATGTCACGCAGGATTGGAATGTGGTATTTTGGGAACTAACTATCCTGATGTTGATATGATTTCGTTTGGACCTACAATCAATAATCCTCATTCACCGGATGAAAGAGTAAATATTGAATCAGTTCAAAAATATTGGGGTTATTTATTGGAGACTTTGAAGTCTACTCCTAAGGAGTAAGGGGAAAAGAAACCTGCCTGCGTGACTCAGTCAGGCAGGAAAGACTAAAGAAAAAAGACTAAAGAAAAAAGAGTAAAGAAAAAAAGGAAAAAGTAAGAAGGCAAAAGTATAAGGTCACTCTTTAAACTTTTGCCTTTAAACTTTTGCCTTTAAACTTAATACTTTACTTTTGCACCGGCAGACCGCCTTATCGCTGCAGTTTTGTAGAGGAAAGTCCGGACACCACAGAGCATCGTACTTCCTAACGGGAAGGGTTGTATTGCTTTTGCGATACAATACAGCTAGTGCAGCAGAGAATAACCGCCACGCCTGGCGTGGTAAGGGTGAAAAGGTGGGGTAAGAGCCCACCGGTATTTTAGGTGACTAAGATAGCCGTGTAAACCTTACGAGGTGAAATACTATGTATATTGGAGTGTTGTTCTTCGGAACTTCTAAGGGCTGCTCGCCCGATTTCAAGGGGTAAGTAGTTAGAGATTTTGGGTGACCAAAATTCCAGATAAATGATAAGGCATCTTTTATAGATGACAGGATCCGGCTTACAGGTCTGCTTTTTTTATTCAAAATGTACCTTAGGTACTATTTATGATCTATGTTATTTGATTCAGGATCAGCAATGTTTTCTGCACCTCTGGGTTT
>JBDLJM010000096.1 GCA_039714315.1 Bacteroidota bacterium
GTGGTTGGAAATAAAAAAGACCAACAACGCACCAGCGTTGGGGATTTTAATTTGCAATGGTAGAGTTTTCGGATCACGCAGCGCAGCGGAGTAATCCGAACATCTATATCAAATATGTTTTTTGTAAGTATTTGTTAATTAACCCCCGTAATACACAGGCGTTACGAGGGTTAATTAACAATGAAGAAGAAATCATTTTACCCTAAAAGAAAGACTTTTAAAGTGTATTATTTTTATTGTTCACTTCCTCAAAGACACGCATAAAGTTTCCTCCCCATATTTTTCTTATTTCTTCTTTGTTATAACCTCGTTTAACCAGCTCCAGTGTGATATTTCCTAATTCCGAAACATCATAGCATCCGTCAACACCACCGCCGCCGTCGAAGTCGGTTCCAATGCCGATGTGGTCTATCCCCGCTACTTTTACAATGTGGTCTATATGATCTACAACATCACTTACATTAGCTAATTTGGGAGGGAAATCAATGTCGAGTTGATGCCAGTCTCTCATAGCTGCCTTTCGTTCTTTTTCAGTGTACTTTTCCCAGTGAGAATGTGTTTTTCTAAATGCTGTTCTCGCACTGTCGCGTGTTGGTGTCTGGGATACCTTTTTTACATAATCGCTTAAAATACACATTTGTATAACACCGCCGTTTTTGGCTAACTCCTTTAGCATGTCATCGTTTAAGTTACGTGCATTGTCACATAGAGCCCTTGCACATGAATGTGAGGCAATAACAGGCGAATTGCTCAATTTTATTACATCGTAAAAGGCTGAATCTGAAGCGTGTGAAATATCAACTAGCATCCCCAGTTTGTTCATGCGTTTTACAACTTCCTCACCGAACTCTGATAAGCCATTGTATTCTGCTCCTTTTTTATCTGTCGAAGAATCGGCAATGTCATTATTGCTTGTATGTACCAAAGTTAAATACCTTGCGCCCTTTTCGTAGAAATAGTTAATGTTGTCAGGATCATTACCTATTGGGTATCCATTTTCTATGCCGAAATAAATGGCTCTTTTTCCCTGTTTCTCTAAAGAATAACCCTGTTGTGGGTTAAATGCTATTTCTACTTTGTCGTGGTAGGGCTCGATAGCTTTGTTGGTAGCCTCGAAAATTTGTTCGGCTCTTTCGAATGCCTGTTGATGACCTAAGCTGTCTCTTTCTCCCTGTCCGATAAAAACAGCAAAGAAAGCAGCATCCAGACCACCTTTTTCCATTCTTGGAATATCTATTTTACCCCCTCCGTTTCGTGCATCATGTTCTACACCTAAATCAAAATCATTTGACATAAAATTTAAGGGTGTGTCGGTGTGGGAATCTATTGTGAAAACTTCCTGATGGATTTTTGCAGCCTTTTCTTCAAGACTTTCGCTTTTACATGACCACAGTCCCAAGATGATTGCTGTAGTAACTATTTGAATAAATTTCATTGGTTTGTTAGTTCTGTTATTATGCAGGTTGAATTATTTTCTAAATATAGATATTTCCTGTTCGTTGTTTGTAATGTGTTGCTTATTAATTTTTGAGACAGTCTTTTGCTTTTCACCCTGTAGCCCCTTACCTTTATAGTGATAGTTTGAGGACATGCAGGAAAGTGATAAATATATCGCCCAAAGGGAGAGTTTAGTGTACAATCTTAAGTTCAAAGGTATTACTGATCCCTATGTTTTGGATGCATTATTGAAGGTTCCAAGACAGTATTTTATGTCGCCCGAATTCAGGAAGTTTTCATATTCAGACGATGCTTTTCCTATAGAGGAGGGGCAGACAATTTCACAGCCCTTTACAGTTGCTTATCAGACTCAACTGTTGAATATTCAACCCGGAGACAAGGTTCTGGAAATAGGTACCGGTTCGGGATATCAGGCCGCTGTTTTAATTGCGATGAAAGCAAGAGTTTTTACTTTGGAAAGAATAGAGAAGCTGCATGTTAATGCAAAATCCGTTCTGGAAAAACTTGATATGTTACCGGAATATATGTCGTTCGACGATGGTTGTGAAGGCTTAGCTGAATATGCTCCCTTCGATAAAATAATTGTTACGGCTGCTACAGCTGTGCTGCCTGTGGCCCTAAAAGAACAATTAAAAATCGGGGGATTGATTGTTGCACCAATTGGTGTAAATGTTCAGGATATGACCGTTTACGAAAAATTATCTTTGAGGGAATTTAGCATAAGAAGGTATGATCAATTCCGTTTTGTGCCATTGAAAAAGGATAAAAAACCCTTGTAAAAAAGGATAAAAAACAAGAAAACTTTGAAAAACATTATAGTTTTCAAAGTTTTCTTAGTAATTTAATATATTGAAAAACAACAGTTAAAGTTTTTAATATCTATAGTAGTCAGGTTTAAAAGGTCCTTTTACATCAACCCCGATATATTTCGCCTGTTCTTCGTTTAACACATCCAATTCAACTCCTAATTTTGCCAGATGTAGCTCTGCAACTTTCTCATCGAGGTGTTTTGGAAGTGTGTAAACTTTGTTTTCGTATTTGTCTGAATCCTTCCAAAGTTCGATTTGTGCCAGAGTCTGGTTTGTGAATGAGTTCGACATTACAAACGACGGATGACCGGTTGCACATCCGAGATTGACAAGTCTTCCTTCGGCAAGAATAATTATCTCTTTATCATCTACTGTATATTTGTCAACCTGAGGTTTGATGTTCAATTTTGAATTTCCATAGTTGTCGTTCAGCCATGCCATATCTATTTCATTATCGAAATGGCCAATATTTGCAACTACACATTTGTCCTTCATTGCTAGGAAAGATTCTTTTGTAATTACATCTTTATTTCCGGTAGCCGTTATAACTATGTCGGCATCGGCAATGGCATTTTCCATTTTTCTTACTTCATAACCCTCCATCGCTGCCTGTAAGGCACAAATAGGGTCTATTTCGGTTACTATTACCCTGGCTCCCGCACCGCTGAAAGAAGCTGCTGTTCCTTTTCCAACATCGCCATATCCGGCAACCACCACAACTTTTCCTGCGATCATCAGGTCTGTAGCTCTTCTTATTCCGTCAACTGCCGATTCGCGGGTCCCGTATTTGTTGTCGAATTTCGACTTGGTAACAGAATCGTTAACATTTATTGCCGGTATAGGAAGAGTATTATTTTTCTCTCTTTCGTAAAGTCTGTGTACGCCGGTGGTTGTTTCTTCCGATAAACCTTTCACACCCGGAACAAGTTCCGGATATCTGTCCAGAACCATATTTGTAAGGTCACCGCCATCGTCTAAAATAAGGCTAAGTGGCAGTTTTTCTTCCCCGAAGAACAGTGTCTGTTCTATGGCCCAGTCGAATTCTTCCTCATTCATTCCTTTCCAGGCATAGACCTGTATTCCGGTTTCGGCAATTGCTGCTGCAGCGTGATCCTGAGTAGAAAATATATTACACGAACTCCATGTAACATCAGCGCCAAGGGCAACTAATGTTTCAATAAGAACTGCTGTTTGGATGGTCATGTGCAGACACCCTGCAATTCTTGCTCCTTTTAAGGGCTGTTCGTCTTTGTATTCTTCTCTCAAAGACATTAATCCGGGCATCTCTGCTTCGGCAAGTTTAATTTCTTCTCTTCCCCATGCAGCCAAAGAAATATCTTTAACTTTATATGGGAAATATGATTTAACTTCGCTGTTCATTTGTGTCAGTTTTTAGGTTGGTTAAAAAATTGAATTTCAAATATAACATTTTTTAATATTGATATTTCGTATAGATGCCTGTATATAAGAAAAATATAATTAATAATGATTCAATTCTTCTTATTTGGAAGATTGAGGAGGACTATCCGGCTCTTATGAATAGTCTTGAGTTAAGTAAAGAATCTATCGATAAAATACATTCATTTTCCTCGGATAAACGAAAAGTAGAATTTTTATCAACCCGAAAACTTCTTCGGGAAGCCGGTTATTCGGATACCGATTTAACTTATAACTCTGATGGGGCTCCATTGTTAATAAACAGTAATATTTCAATATCGCATACACGTAATTATGTGGCTGTTTTTATAAGTTCTGATAGAGTAGGAGTTGACCTTGAAAGAAAAAGGGAGCAACTTTTTCGTATATCGCACAAGTTTATAAACAAGGCGGAGGAAAAAATATTTGATACAGCTTCTCTTGAAATGCTTTCGATACTGTGGAGCTGTAAAGAGGCTATGTTTAAGTTGTGCAAAAGAGCAGGAATAGATTTTAAGGAAAATCTTATGGTAACGAAAGTAGATATTGAAAACAAGATTTTAGAAGGAGAAATTTTATTTGATGATTTAAAAACAAAAGTAAAAGGTTCATTGGATATTTTTGATAATCACACTTTGGTATATTTAATGAATGATTAAATTTGCTGCAAATCTTTAATCTCTGATTTTTGAGTATACTCGACGAAATAACAAAATCTAAAAATCTAAATAAGAAGCAGCTTGCTGTTTTAATAGATCCTGATAAACTTAATGCTGAAGAGTTAATTAGTCTTATCGGAAAGATAAAAAAATCTCCGATAAATTTCATTCTGGTTGGCGGGAGTTTACTGAGTTCCGATCAGATGGATAAATTTATAGGGATAATTAAGGATAATATTTCTATTCCGGTGATTATATTTCCGGGGAGTGTACATCAGATTTCGCATAAAGCTGATGGAATTTTATTCTTATCACTTATTTCCGGAAGAAATCCAGAGTTTTTAATCGGTAGTCAGGTTGTTGCTGCCCCGCTTTTGAAAAGAACAAATCTGGAGGTTTTATCAACAGGATACATTTTAGTTGACAGTGGAGTACAAACTACTGCTTCATATATAAGTAATACTACTCCTTTGCCCAGGAATAAGGCCGATATTGCCGTAGCTACCGCACTTGCGAGTGAGATGATAGGTCATAAACTCTTGTATCTCGATGGTGGAAGTGGAGCTAAACTTGAAGTCCCTAAAGAAATGATTTCAGCAGTTGAAAAGAATATTGATATTCCATTGATAGTAGGAGGAGGAATAAACACTAAAGAAAAACTGGAAACTGCTTTTAACTACGGGGCCGATATCGTAGTTATAGGAACTGCTATAGAGAGAAATCCTGAGTTTTTGGATGATATTTCGGATGTTATGAGCTGAAAAAACTTGGGTTTATCCATGACAACCTTGTTTCTTAACCGCGAAGGTCGCAAAGTAAAGCGCTAAGTTTCGCAAAGTATTTTTGCGTTACGTTGCGGTTAATTTTTTTTGTCATCAACTCACCGTGTCTCGGCTCAGCCGATGATTGGAGCTCTTCTAGAAAAACCTGGGTCTACTTAAAAAAGAATTTCGGAAAAGCTTCTTTTGGCTCCTGTTTTAAAACGTGTAGTTTAAAGTTCGAAATCAGGAATCCGTAGCCATATGAAGTAAATTGAATAAGAGATGTTAGTACGGACATCCCTGCAATTTTTACTGATTTAGTCTGTGATAAAGCCGAACTGAAAATCAACAACAGGTATATTAAAACTGTTAATATTGGTAATTGACAAATTGGGCTTACAATAGTTGAAGCCAGCAGGTAAAAGCTAAATATTGTTGGAAACCAAAAAGTAATTTTCCCGGTTCCTTTGTGCCACTGTGAAAGTATGGGACGTACTACCCCAAATTTATAAACCTGCATTCGGAAAGAGCTCCACGATATTCTTCGTTTGTGAAATACTTTGGCATTTGGAATAAGAGCTGTTTCATAGCCTGCTTCCCAAATTCTGAAGGTCAGATCGGGATCCTCGCCCGGATGTATTTTTCCATAACCTCCGGTTGCCTCGAAAGCTTCTTTCGAGATACCCATATTGAAGCTCCTTGGCTGAAATTTACCAACCTGTTTTTTCCCTCCGCGAATTCCACCGGTAGTGAGGAAAGATGTCATCGCAAAATTTATAGCTTTCTGTAAATCGCTGAATGATTCATGTGCATCATCAGGCCCGCCGTATGCATGAACATAATTTTCCTGAAGAAATTTATCTGTTTCTATCAGGTAATTTGGAGGCAGGATAACATCGGAATCCAGAACTATAAAGTAATTTCCCCTGGCTCTACTCATTCCGTAGTTTCTGGAGTCACCCGGTCCGGAGTTTTCCTTGAAGAAATATGAAATATTCAGTTCATCTTTGAATTCTTCAATTACAGAATCACTTTTTTCGCTAGAACCATCTTCGATTATTACAATTTCGTAATCACGATCGAATTCAACTTTTTGGAAGCTTTCCAAAAGTTCCCTGATTTCGTTTGGTCGATTATAAACCGGAATAATAAAAGAATAATTCAGCATGAAAATAAGTTTTTGCGAAGATAGGATTTTAGTTCAGAAATGTTGGTATTTCGGGTTTTAAATGGTATTTCTGCCAGGTGCTGAAGCGGCACCGCGCAAATACGAAAAGCTGCTGAAGCTTTGCTTAAAAAAGCGACCCCGGGAGCTCTTTTTGTGCAATAGCCGAAGAGCTTTTTGTATGCGCAGTATAGCGAAAGAACCGTTAAGGCAGCCAAAAAGCAGACATAAAAAAAACCCGACCGAAATACAGTCGAGTTTTAAAATATTATTGAAATAGTTTACTATTCGTTGTTCAGGAAGTTCTCCATTACCTCTTCGCTGATTCCTGTAGTAGCAAAACCTCCGTCGTGGAATAGATTTTGCATAGTAACTTTTTTAGTGAAATCGGAGAACATCATGATTGTATAATCAGCACACTCATCGGCAGTGGCATTTCCAAGTGGCGAAATTTGCTCGGCAAAGTTCAGGAAACCGTCAAAACCTTTCACTCCCGAACCGGCAGTAGTAGGTGTTGGCGACTGAGAAATTGTGTTAACTCTAACTTTTTTATCTTTACCGTAGTAGTAACCAAAACTACGCGCGATAGACTCTAAATAAGATTTATTATCGGCCATATCGTTGTAACCCGGGAAAGTACGTTGAGCTGCGATATAAGAAAGGGCAACAATCGATCCCCATTCGTTTACCGCGTCCATCTTTTTAGCAACACTCATCACTTTGTGAAAAGAAACGGCCGATACATCCCATCCTTTATGAAGGTGATCATAATCGTATTCAGTATAGTGTTTACCTTTTCTTACGTTAACGCTCATTCCGATAGAGTGAAGAACGAAATCGAGTTTTCCTCCTAAAATCTCCATAGATTTTTCGAATAAATTCTCTAAATCTTTAACGCTTGTAGCATCAGCAGGAATAATTTCTGCACCTGTTTTTTCGCCCAATTTATTGATTTCCCCAAATCGCATTGCAATCGGTGCGTTAGTCAGTACGAATTTAGCTCCTTGCTCCATTGCCTTCTCAGCAACTTTCCACGCAATAGAATTTTCGTCAAGGGCTCCAAAAATGATTCCTCTTTTCCCTTCTAAAAGATTATTAGCCATATTTTAAATATTTTTTTTCTGTTTGTTTGAGCGGACAAATATAGTAAAATATTAGAACTAGTATTATTGGTTGTTTTGTGAATAGAATCTTAATATCAGAACTAGTTCTCCTTTAGGGTTTATGAAAAAAAATAAACTCCGGGGTTCATTGAACCACGGAGTTTTTAATACTAGAATCAGGTATTATTTAGCATACATTTATTTAACGGACATTTTCTTTTTCATTTTCTTTGAAAGAGCATCTTTATGAATCATGATGTCCATTGTTTTAAGTCTTACAAAAGCTTCTGAAGCGTAAAAATATCCTTCGTAGTCGTTTCCTTTATCAGACCATGAGTTTTTAACGATGTAATATTTAGTTCCGTTTTGATCTTTTGCAATACCCGTAATGTGCATGCCGTGATCGTCGGTAGTTTGATAGTTATCGAAACCTTTTTGACGCATTTCCTGAGTGATTACTTTTTCATTCACCGGTTGGTCAAATGTATAGAACATCTTTTTTCTCTCTTTCTCCGACATTTCAGACCATTTTGATTGCTCGCTGTCTTTGAGGTTTTCTTTTGTTTCTTCAGGCACAACTGCCACGCCGTTTTTCCATGAGAAACCTTTTTCGCTCACATCGGCAGCCCATGCAATTGTATAACCGTTTTCGAGTGCAGCATCCATAATTTCGATTAATTCATCTACAGGAACGTTCTGTATAGCACCCCACATCCAGTTATCGGGAACTTCAAAAATAAACTCTTCGTAGAAAGGATGGTGAGTAAAAGATCCAATTTCGATATAATTATCGGCGTCTAATTCCAATTCTTCAGCAAATGATTTTGGGCTGTATTTTTTTCCATTGTATTCGAAAGTTTCAGGAACTTCACCTAAATAGGTTTCCAGTGTAGAGAGATAAGCACTTCTCCAGATAGGAGTAAGAGTTTTGTTTTTGTCTTTTACAACTGCATCAACCATTCCTTTTAACATAGCATCTAACTCGCCATGAACGTCTTTATCTGTTCCGTAATTCAATCCCTGGTATGCTTCCTGAGGAACAATACCGTATTTTTGGATCATATTGGTTACATCGTGAAAAGCACCTCCCTGGCCGAAGTTAAGAACACCGTGCATGCGAACATATTTATCAGCTTTTTCTTCGTAAGTATGACGGACAATGAACATTTCCGATAAATTAAATTCACCTTTACCCATTCTCATTAGTTCGGATTCAAGGAAAGAGATTGCGGAATAACTCCAACATGTACCGGCTCTGTTTTGGTTTTTTACAGTAGTAGCATCTAATTGTTTATCAACTGTAAACTGATAGCCTGTTTTTCCGGGTACTACAGCTTCTTTATTTTCTGTATTTTGAGCATAAATACCCCCATACACTGCAAGAGCCATAGCGCTTAATAATATTTTCTTCATTATTGTCTTAATTATTTGTCTTATGAATTATTCGCGGCCAAAGTAAAGATATATAAGGAATGATAATGTTAAAGAAAATATAATAATAGTTGTTTAATAATTATTACCGGAGATCATTTTTTATTAAACCTTGAGAAGTTCTTTGGCATGTAGCATAGCCGACTCACTGATATTGCTACCGCTTAGCATTTTTGCCAGTTCATCAACGCGTTCGCCGTTGTTTAAACGTTGCATTTCTGTTTTGGTAATGCCGTCTTCATCGTGCTTAAACACCTTGTAATGCAGATTTCCTCTACCCGCAATTTGGGGTAGGTGAGTAATGGAAATAACCTGCATCCTGTTGGCCATCACGGTCATTATATTTCCTATTTTATCGGCTATATCGCCCGAAACACCTGTGTCTATTTCATCGAAAATGATAGATGGAAGGTTTTTCTTTTCTGAAAGTATTGTTTTTACTGCCAGCATAACCCTTGAAAGTTCCCCACCGGATGCTACTTTGCCAATATCATCCATTTTTCCTCCTTTATTCGCTGAAAGCATGAACATAACATTATCCTTGCCATCTTTTAAGAGTTTATCAGACTTCGAAAGTTCTATTCCCAATTCGGCGTTTGGCATTCCAAGTTCGCTAAGAATATTTGAAACTTGCTTTACAACTTCCGTAATCTTGCTTTCCCTGCGATTATGAAGCTTGTTGGCAATTGTATTTACAAGTTCAAGAGCATTGTTTTTCCTGCTCATTAATTTGTCTAATTCCTGATCCAGGTTTTCAACTGAATCAACTTCTTTCTGCAGGTTTTCCTGAATCAGCAGTAACTCTTCTATTTTATCGGTGTTGTGCTTTTTTTCCAGGTCGTATATTAGTCGTAGTCTGTCGTTAAGCTCATCAATCAAAGTGGGATTGTATTCTGTTTCCTCTGCAAGATTTTCGATTTCCGAGGCCAGATCATTACTTTCAATTAGCAAGCTCTCAATTCTTTCTAAGAAGCTGTCTAAATTTTTTGAAATGCCACTTAATGAGCTCAATGAAGAACGTAGTTCTGTTAGAGATGCGATTACTCCCATTTGTTCACCATTCATTATCCCGACAGCATTAGACAGTCCTGATTTTATGTCTTCGGCATGGGTTAAAGCCTCGAGTTCTTCTTCTTTTTCTTCTTTCTCCCCGTCTTCCAGATTAGCCTCATTAAGTTCATTTAACAGAAATGAATTATAGTCGTGTGCTTTTATTAATTCTGCCTGCTGTGCCTGCAGCTTTTCGAATTCTTTTTTGGCTTTCTTATATGTTTTGAGTTTACTTTTATATTCTTCAATCAGGTCTGTATTTCCGGCAACAGCATCCAGAACACTCATTTGAAAGTCGGGATCTGATAGTTTCAGAGTTTGGTGTTGAGAATGGATATCGACTAAACTTTCACCTAACAGTTGTAGAGTGTCAAGACGTACCGGTACATCATTCACAAAAGCTCTTGATTTTCCTGAAGGATATATTTCTCTCCTGATTATTGTACTTTTGTCGAAATCCAGATCGTTTTCCTCAAAAAAGCTTTCAAGTCCGTATTGTTCTATGTCGAAATAACCTTCAATTACACATTTCCGGTCATCGCTTCGCAAGCTTTTCGAATCTGCACGCTGACCGAGAATTAAACCTAACGCACCTAAAATAATTGATTTACCAGCACCCGTTTCACCTGTAATAATAGACAGGCCTTTTTCGAATTTCACATTCAAATTGTCGATTAGTGCAAAGTTGTCGATAGTTAAGCTCTTAATCATGATTGATTTAGATTATTAATGATTGTTTTATCGGAGGCGGTAAAGGTATGTTATTACAGCAATAAGAGAAAAGCATTTTTTGATGATTATTCTACTCTGCTAAAATCCTGTAAAGTTCCTTGTTCAAGTAATAATGATGCCCGCTTATTGTCTTTCGTTCCAGGATTCCCAATGTTGTCATTTGATTCAGGTATTTCCTGGCAGTATTTTCAGAGTATATTTTGGAACTTGTGAGATGTTTAACTCTTGTAAAGGGTTGAATAAAAATGGCCTCTATGATTTCTTTTGGTTTACGGATTTTGGTATCGCGCGTTATTGTTTCCATAATAGTTTCCTGAGCGTCAATAATATCATTTATTTTATTGAAAGTAATTATGGATGTAATCTGAATCGCTTTTAGGATATATATAATCCATTCTTTCCATTCTCCTCTTTGTGAAACTCCTGCAAGTCTGGAATAGTAATTTGATTTGTGTTCAAGAATAAACCTGCTTAAATATAGTATAGGTAAATCCAGCATTCCTTTTGATGTAAGGTAATGAATGTTGAAAATTCGACCTATTCTCCCGTTGCCATCACTAAACGGGTGTATTGCCTCAAATTGAAAATGAGCAATTGTCATTTTGATAAGGGGATCTATTCCATCTTCGTCATTATTAATAAATTCGATTAGATTATCAATTTTTTCTTCTATTACTCCTTTTCCCCTTGGTGGAGTATAAACAGTTTTGCCTGTATTTGGTCCTGTACCGGCTTGTCGGATGATTATTTTTGAGATAGGCTTTCTAAACCCTTCACCGCTTTGTTTAACTATGCTATAGAGGATTTTGAAATATTCTGAATCAAATACGGTATGTTTTTTTATATAATGATATCCTGTCCAAAGAGCTTCTCTGTAATGCAAAACTTCTTTTGCGTTTAGGTTATGATGTTCTTCATCGCTGTTAATACTGAAGGCACGATATAGTTCATCGTGCGTTGTGAAAATATTTTCTATTGCGCTTGAATCTTTGGCTTCCTGTAAACTAATGGTATTTATCAGAATCCCTTGATTTGGTATAACAATCGCTCTACCCATTAGTCTTCCAAGAGCTTCTTTTGTTTTTCCTAACTGTTCTAGGATGTCTACACTGTGGTGTAGGGTCTTGTCTATAGGTAATAAAGGGAGATCATTCCAGGGTTTTGACCTGTCGGGGTTTATGGAGTATTTTAGAGTAGACATCATAAAATTATAATTTTAATGTTTACTAGGAAAAGCACATTAAATATACGGCTTTTATACAAGTAAACATTAATTAAAAGAGAAAATAATGTTTACTATGTTTCACTGCATTAAATTAAGGTTAAAATCATTATAAACATTAAAAAAATAGATATTTAATGTTTACTATTGGCCTGACGTAAAATTTAATGTCTAAATAGCAGTAGGCATTAAAAAAAAGAATAATTAATGTTTACTATCTATTGCGGCATTAAATTTAATGTTAGTTGACTACTAAACATTAAAAAATATTTATTTTAATGTTTGTTCAAATCACGGCTAAAATGATTGTAATCGGTATGAATATCAAATAATACCGATTTATGTTTTATCAGTATGCGATTAGGTTCTGTTTCTGGAGGTAATTAATCAAAGAGAAGTATTGGTGTAATATAAAAAAAGCAAAATACCGCCAAAAGCATAGCTTAAGGCGGTAAT
>JBDLJM010000097.1 GCA_039714315.1 Bacteroidota bacterium
CGATATTAATGATACATTTTTTATCCTGAAGACTAAGTTCGATCACGAAATCGATGAGCAAAAGGAAGAGTGGGACGAAAAGAAGGAGAGAATTAATAAAGGGATTGAGTCTATGATAGACGATGCTGAGAATTTAAAAGATCAATCAGCGGATAAGCTGGGACATTTTTCTTCTGAAATTTCAAAAGCCTGGGGACACTTTAAAAAAGCTTTTAAATAATATGATATTCAATTTAGTAGAATAAAATGATTGTATATATTTGCTTTTTTGTTTTTTGAGCTAAGTATTTTGATCTCTAAAGAAGGATTTTAAGGATGAAGAATGAAGTAACATTACACGATAAAACTTTTGAAATTTTTATTCATAAAGATGAAATTTCAGGGGCTATCGAACGTTTGGTTAAGGAAGTTGAAACAGAAATAGGAGATGAGAATCCCTTATTTATTGGAGTTTTAAATGGCTCGTTTTTAGTTGTAGCTGATTTTGTACGTCAGTATAAATACAACTGTGAAGTATCTTTTGTGAAGATGGCGTCGTATGTTGGAACGGGTACTACGGGAGAAGTAAAGACTTTATTGGGGATAAATGAAGATTTGAAAGGAAGAACAGTTGTGATTCTGGAAGATATAGTAGATACCGGAAATACTCTTGAAAAGTTAATTGATATTTTCGAAGACAAGGAGTTAAAAGCACTGAAAATAGTAACCTTATTTTATAAACCTGAAGCCTATAAGAAGGATCATAAGATTGATTATGTGGGGATAGAAATTGAAAATAAATTCATCGTCGGTTATGGACTTGATTATGATGGTTGGGGAAGGAATTTACCGCATATTTACCAGCTAAAGGAATAGTTCTGCAAATATTAATAACATAAAATATATAAATGATCAATCTAGTATTATTTGGACCTCCGGGGGCCGGTAAAGGAACACAGGCCGAAAATCTTATATCAAAATACAATCTGGTTCATATTTCAACCGGAGATGTTTTTAGAAAAAACATTAAAGAATCAACAGAGCTGGGGATTTTGGCAAAATCCTTTATGGATAAAGGACAATTGGTTCCTGATGAAGTAACTATTGATATGTTGAAAGATGTTGTAGATAATCATCCTGAGGCTAAAGGCTTTATTTTTGACGGTTTTCCCCGTACAACTCCACAGGCAGAAGCGTTGGATGTATTCATTGCATCGAAAGATATGAATATATCTGCAATGTTGGCTCTGGAAGTAGAGGATGAGGTACTGGTTCAACGTCTTCTTTTAAGAGGGAAAGACAGTGGTAGAGCTGATGATGCTGATGAATCAATTATCAGAAACAGAATTAGTGAGTACTATGATAAAACAGCAATTTTGAAAGATTTTTACAGTGCGCAAAATAAATATTTCGGAGTAGACGGAATCGGTACTATCGAAGAAATTGCCGAAAGATTATACTCGGTTGTTGATACTCTTTAATATATAGTTACTATTTGTAAAAAAATAGATAATTTTGTCCCGGATAATATATCCGGGATTTTTTATAATACACTTATACTGTTTTTATTACGCAATAAAGCAGATAAACCTGTCTCGCCAACAAGGCAGGCAGTTAACCGCATAAATATTAAGTAATGGCTCAACGTTCACAATTCGTCGATTATGTAAAAGTAAACTGCCGATCCGGTCGTGGTGGAGCAGGTTCAGCTCATTTATATAGAGATAGACTTACTGCCAAAGGAGGACCCGACGGAGGTGACGGTGGTAGAGGAGGACATGTTATTGTAAGGGGTAATAAAAACCTTTGGACCTTACTTGAGTTCAGGTTCAAAAAACATGTAAAAGCCGGACACGGAGCTAGTGGAGGTCCTAGTCAGTCGACAGGATCCCAGGGTGAGGACCTTATTTTAGAAGTGCCTTTGGGAACTATTATCAAGGATGGAGAAACAGGTGAGTTTATGTTCGAAGTAACAGAAGACGGGCAGGAAGGTGTTTTGCTTGAAGGAGGAAAAGGCGGTATGGGTAATGTTCACTTTAAATCTTCAACAAATCAAACTCCGCGATTTGCTCAATCCGGTCTCCCCGGTTCTGAAGCATGGCGTATTCTTGAGTTAAAAGTTTTGGCTGATGTTGGATTGGTTGGATTTCCTAATGCAGGTAAGTCAACGTTGTTGTCGGTAGTCAGTGCCGCAAAACCTAAGATTGCCGATTATGAATTTACTACATTAACTCCAAACCTGGGGATAGTAAAATATAGAAATCACAGATCTTTTATTATGGCCGATATTCCGGGGATAATTGAAGGTGCTGCCGAAGGAAAAGGAATCGGGCATAGATTTTTAAGACATATTGAAAGGAATTCGTCATTATTATTTTTGGTGCCTGCTGATGCAATTGATATTAAAAAAGAATATGAAATTCTGCTTAACGAATTAAGGAAGTTTAATCCGGAATTATTGGATAAGCAAAGAATTTTGGCAATTTCAAAAGCAGATATGCTTGATGATGAGTTGATTGAAGAAATGAAAGCTGATTTGCCGGAAGATATAAAAACTGTTTTTATATCGTCTGTGGCACAAAGCGGCCTGACTGAATTGAAAGATATGCTTTGGGAACAGTTGAACGGTTAAAGTCTAAAGTATACGGAAGATAGAAGTTGGGAGACGGAAGTTTGAAGAAGGGAAGATAAAGGAGAAAAGAGAAAAGAGAAAAGATAAAGGAAAAAAGATACCTGCCTGCGTGACTCAGTCAGGCAGGAAAGATAAAGGATAAAAGAGAGTAAAGCCATCAAAGCACATTACCTAAAATATAATCTGGATTTTAAGATGCCCGCCGGTACTTCGCGGGGAGTATTGAAAAAAAAAGAAACTTTTTTCATTAGGATAGATGATGGGGAAAGAACGGGTATTGGTGAATGTTCGGTATTTAGGGGTTTAAGTTATGATGATAAGCCCGATTATGAGCAAAAGCTGCAATGGCTTTGCGAAAATATCAATTTAGGAGAAGAAAAGCTGTTAGATGTATTTAAAAAATATCCCTCTATTCAATTTGGAATAGAGATGGCGTTTCTTGATCTACGTGCAAATAGGCCAATGGAATTATTTCCTTCGGAGTTTACCGCAGGGCATGACTCAATCAATATCAACGGACTAATTTGGATGGGCGATTCAAAATTTATGCTCCAACAAATTGAGAAAAAGCTTGAAGATGGTTTTAATTGCATTAAAATGAAGATCGGTGCAATTGATTTTGAGCATGAATTAACTTTAATTAAGAAGATCAGAAAGCAATTTACGGCTAAAGAAATTGAGCTTAGGGTAGATGCTAACGGAGCTTTTTCGCCCGAAGATGCACTTGAAAAACTTAAAAACCTGTCTGATTATGATATCCACTCTATAGAACAGCCAATAAAGCAGGGACAGGTTGAAGAAATGGCAAAATTATGTGTGTCTTCACCTCTTGATATAGCCTTGGATGAGGAGTTAATAGGAGTTATTGATATTATAGAAAAAGAACGATTACTTAAAACTATAAAACCACAGTACATAATTCTCAAACCCAGTTTGGCAGGGGGTATAAAAGGATCTTCGGAATGGATTGAACTTGCAGAAAAATATGGAATATCGTGGTGGATAACATCGGCACTGGAGAGTAATATTGGATTAAATGCTATTGCCCAGTGGACATATACATTAAACAATACCCTGCCGCAAGGTCTGGGAACCGGTTCTCTCTTTACCAATAATTTTGATTCGCCTCTGGTTGTGGAAAATGGTAAGCTTGGCTATAATTCTGATACAGACTGGAAGTTGCCTGAGTTTTAACAGCTTGATGTTTGTAAAAAGAAAAGGTCATTTCGCTTAAATGAAATCCCCATCTCGGCTTAGCCGAGACCAAGTGTGATGAATATAAATGGGGATAACATATGACCGAAATATTAAATTATATACATATGAAATCCCCATGAACACCGGGTTTACACCAAACTGGATGAATATAATGGGGATACCATATGACCAAAACATTAAATTATATACATATGAAATGACTTATATATAATTCTTAGTACATAAATGTCATCCCTACAGAGTAATTTAACATACCATAGTCTTCGATAGTTGGAAGTTTACCGTCTACACTTCCTTCCATAGATTTGAAAGTTCCCCAGGTATATCCGGCTTTTAGGTTTAGACCTAAATTATCCATTATTTTAATAATTAGTCCAATTTCAGGATTAACAGCAAACGACCATTGGTCTTTATTCGTATAATATAAACCATTGTCGGTTTCCTGTTCTGTCCATACGGTACCAACTCCTAAGCTTAAATAGGGGTATAATTTATTTTCCTGATCGTATTCCATTGGGAACCATGCTGCATTAACCATTAATGGCATACTGTATAAGTATCTGCGTTGTACAGAATTCACGGATAAGTTTTCATTGTACTTATAGGTATCTCTTTCTTTTTGTTCGTAAAGACCGGACCATGCAAATTTTCCTCCAATAGCTATTTTAGGATTAATAAAGTACCTTCCCTCTATTTCAAAACCACGAGAGTTAAATTCTCCGATATATTCGCTAACTGTACCAGTTCCCTGACTCATTTGCCAATTGATACTCCAAAACGAGTTGTACTGAGCATTGGCAGTAAATATTCCGCCAAAGAATATTATTGTTATGATTAATATTTTTTTCATGTTCAAATGCTTATTATCTCTGTAAATATTCCGATGATTGGTCAAAACCCTGATCTATACCTCCTACGATATAATCGATTTCAATTCCATTTCTAATAAATCCACTTAGAACTGTTTCCCATATCAATTGTGAATTTACATCGTCGGTAGTTCTGCTATCCGATGGATCTAATGGCTCTACCATAGTTACAATAACTGAACCTAAAGAATAACTATAGTAGTATGGTATCCATGGCGACCATCCATACCAGGGGTATCCCCATCCCCATCCGGGGTATCCTGGGTAATATCCTCCGCCTACATAAGTTGTTTTGCTTGTCACGATGTTCATCAATACCAGGGCTTTTAAATCATCGATATCTTCCTCTGTTGGTGGGTTTGAAATATCGTCTGTAAATTCCCTCCAGCCAAGATTGTTCATATTTGATCTTACAGCTCCAATCATTTTCACAGCCTCTTCAACCGATAAATTTTCGTGGCCATTCCCATCTTCATCAGGTATTTTGTAAGGGTCTCCCTTAGAATCTATATAACTTACGGTATCCGACAGTGCGTATAGTTCCTTTTTATTGCCATGCTCTCCGGTGTTAAAGTCATAACCTTCTTTTTTTTGTGAATATATCACGTCAAGGTCTTCGGTGTAAATTGTGTTATCCGGACCGTAACAACTTGTAGTCATCGAAGCAAGTGCTATTCCAAAAATTATAAATCTTTTTCGCATAAATTGTTAGTAATTATTAAACAAATAGTTATCAATTTATTGCTCAAATATTATGCATACAGGCTGTATGATAGTAGTTTGACAACTAATTCTATATTGGTTTAGTAAATATAAAACAATTATCGTTATTATAAGAAATTACTACCGTAAATCGCTAAGGGAGAGGTGTTTATTTGGGGTGATGTATTATTTAGAAAGTTGAGAGGTCTTCTTCTGCTTTTTCCTTATCTCCGATACCTATCGGAATGTTTACTTTTATGAAAATAGAGCTGTTTTTTGTTTTAGGAATATCTTTGTATACATCAATAAAACCGTAATAATATTTAACGCCATACGACCATCCCGTGCCTCCAAGAGTTTTATACCCTATACCGCCCATTAATCCCATATCGAATTTATTGATTAGCTCCCCGTTATATTCTTTAACAGTAGCATCCATACCTTTAATATCTGAGTTAAATTCAATCCATCCTCTATGTAATAGTCCGAATTGCGGACCGAGCTCTGCGTAAATATTATGTTTGAAATAATATCTGGCCAAAGCAGGAACCAGAAAGTAGTTTAATGTTTGATTGTAATCCCCTTCTATTGGACTGCCATTAATACTGGTGTGTAGTGAAGCGTTTAACACTGATAAATCACCTTTGCTAAGGTTACCAATACCTTTTTTTGCTTTTACCAACACTCCTGTGTATAAATGCCATTGATTTTTCATCTTGAAGTCGAAATAAAACCCAAGATTCCAGGATCTCAGATAAGAATCTGTTTCTAATCCTGACATTGTGGACCAGTTAAATCCGCCCTCCAAACCGAATTCAATACCCGGTTGGTTTAGTTTATCACCAAATAATAAAGCTATTAATACCTGAGATTTAGCCTGAATACTAAAAAATATCAACAGGAGAAGTAAAATTTTCCTCATAGTTATTTATAAAAGGGATAATTGAAGTAGCTGAAAGAATTGTTATTCGGAATTTTTTCAGCTACTTTATTGTTTTTTGTGGCTAAGGCTTAAATCCTATTTTTTCAATAAATTCATCAAACTCGCTTCTTAATTCATCATATAGCTTATCGAATTGTACCATTTCGTCTTTTATGTTCGAATGTCTGGTCAATGATACGGCTCTAAGTTCGTGTCGTTCTTTCCAAAACCTTGACATATTTTTGTCTAATACTTTTACTCGTGCCAGAATATTGTTAATGACTTGTTTTTGACGGATAAATGAATTTTGGAGATGTTCTACCGATTTGGCCTGGCTTTTGTCCAAGCTGCTGCCGTCAACAATTGAAGAGAGTGAATCAACCAGTTCTTTTACTTCTTTGTCAGTTTTTAATAAGTCCTGTTTCCAAAGAAGGTGTTCTTTGTGTGGTTGCTCGAAAAGATTATCTTCCACCATAGTGCTATATATTTAAGTTGACAATTATTTTACAAGAGGTATACGGGTCCTAACTTTTTTGAGTGTAATTTTAGATAGAGAGTTATAAATTATTATCATCTAAATAATTTATTAAAAATACTTTAATACGTATAAATATAGTGAAATAATTACAAACAGGCTTTCAAATTTATCCTAAATATAACCTTAGAGTTGTATGTTTTTATATTTTTGTGCATTCAAAATGAACAATTTAAATTATTGTTTTAAATACGCACTTTAACAATTATAATTAATATGAAGATATTTAATAAAATATGGAAAGCAGTATTTGTGCTTTCTCTTGTGTTTTCGATAGAATCGCAGGCATGTACTAATATTTTAGTTTCGAAAGGGGCATCAAAAGATGGTTCAACTATGATCACTTATGCTGCAGATGCCCATGTATTATATGGCGAACTGTACCATTGGCCTGCTGCCGATTGGAGTACCGGAACAATGCTGGATGTGTACGAGTGGGATACCAGTAAATTTTTGGGTAAAATTGAACAAGTAGCCCATACCTATAATGTAGTGGGTAATATGAATGAGCATCAGGTTGCAATAGGCGAAACTACATTTACGGGTAGAAGTGAGCTAAAAGACAGTACAGCTATCATTGATTACGGAAGTTTGATATATATAACCCTTCAGCGTGCCAAAAATGCAAGAGAGGCAATTAAGGTAATGTCTGATTTAGTTGAAAAGTACGGATATTACAGTACAGGAGAATCATTCTCTATTTCCGATAAAAATGAAGTTTGGATATTAGAGATGATCTCTAAGGGAATGAAGGAGAAAGGTGCTGTGTGGGTTGCGAGAAAAATTCCTGAAGGATATATTTCGGGGCATGCCAACCAGGCTCGTATAACTACATTTCCTCAGGGAGGAAAGAAATCTATTTCCTGTGACGAGTTTGACAGGCTTTATGATAAAAAAGTTGAAAATATTTATTCGCATGACGTAATTTCATTTGCAAAAAAACAAGGTTACTACGAAGGAAAGGATAAAGATTTTGATTTTTCGGCTGCTTATGCACCACTTGATTTTGGAGCAGCACGTTTTTGTGATGCCAGAGTTTATTCGGCTTTCTTAAAAGTTGATGAGAAGATGGATAAGTACGAGGATTATGTAATGGGGGATATCGAGAAAAAGAGAATGCCACTTTGGATAAAAGTTAAGGATAAACTTTCTGTACAGGATGTAATGGAGTTAATGAGAGATCATTTCGAAGGTACTCCAATGGATATGACTGCTGATATTGGTGCAGGACCATCGAAGCTTCCTTATCGTTGGAGAGGGCTGACATGGGAGTATGACGGAGAAAAATATTGTAACGAGAGAGCAATTTCTACACAGCAAACAGGATTTTCGTTTGTAACTCAGTCAAGATCGTGGTTGCCTGATGCTGTAGGTGGAATAATCTGGTTTGGACTGGATGATACATACAGTACAGTTTACACTCCGGTTTATACGTCTTCTACAAAGATAGCTCCATCAATGCAGGTTGGAAACGGAAGTATGGTTGAGTATTCTGAAACCTCTGCTTTTTGGACTTTTAACAGAGTAACGAATTTTGCTTATATGCGTTACGATTTGATTATCGAGGATGTCAGAAAGGAACAAAATAGGCTTGAAAGCAAGTTTGTACAGTTGGTTCCGGCTATTGATAAGGCTGCAAGTGAGCTTTATAAAAGCAATCCGGAACTGGCAGTTGAATATTTGAGTGATTTTTCTGTTGATAATGCCGAGAAAATGGTTGCCGCATGGAAAGATCTTGATAAATATCTATTAGTGAAGTATTTGGACGGGAATGTAAAGAAGGAGGAAAACGGCTCGTTTAAACTTAACGAATATGGATACCCTGCATCACCGAATTTTCCGGGATATTCGGAAGAATGGAGAAAAAGAGTTGTTGAAGATGCCGGAAAGAAACTAAAAATGCCGGCCGCAGCACATTAAGATATATAGAACATTAATTATAAGCACCTTTATCGATCCCGATAAAGGTGTTTTTTTTAGAATTTAAAAGCTAATAAAAAAGCACCAGAAAATAATTCTGATGCTTTTAAATTCCCAAACTTACTATCTATTATTGCACTAACTATTTACTAACTTCAACTATAACCTCCTCAGATTCCCAAAGACCGTGCTTTGTACAATATGCATGAGCAGTTAATTTCATTTTACTTTTTGTAGGCACTACGTAGAAATCTACTTCCAGCTGGCTTGGAGCATTTCCCAGTGCACCTGCATTCATTGTAGCCTGAGCCAATTGAACTTCGCCATCCCAAAGTTGTACCCATGCGATATAATGGTCAAAATCATCAGGGTGCATATATTCATCACCAACTTTTACTTTCACTTTGAATTTCTCACCTTTTTTTGCCTCTCCCTGAGGATGAACAAATGCTGAGTGACGGTCGATGTAATCCTTTTTTGCCTCTTTGTCTACTGTAGAAATGTCTACATATCTGTTAATTTTCATCGCAGTATATTTTTTAGTTTTAATCTTTCTTAAAATTACGAAAAGCTTTCTAAACTTTTGTTATACAAATATGCCTGATTTTACATTGATATATTTATAAAGCTAATCGATAGTTTTGATTATGATATAAATGCTTTCTATTTTAGTTATGAGTTGCTGATATGATATTTCTTCGCATCAAATTCCAGTAGGGATAGTAGCGATACCCCGGAAGTAATAAAGCTATTGAGCAAAGCAAATGAGGAGGCGACCCCGGGAGCCACCGCAGTGCTATTGCGAAAAGCTTTATTAGTGAGGAGTATAGCGGAGAGCCCGTTAAACTGGCCAATTCTTATTTGTAATTTCATTAATCCGGCTTATTGCAGAAAATAAAATCCGCTATAATTACAAAGGAGGAAAAAATACTAATTCTGTGGCGTAAAATATGTAACTTGCAGTAAATCAAGAAGTAAGGATTATGAAAAAGGGTACAATAATCATTTTGGCAATTATTGGTTTAGTAATAGTTGCATTTATGTGGGGGTCCGGAATTTACAACAATATGGTTGAGCTGGAAGAGGGTGTAAATTCACAGTGGTCGAACGTAGAAAATGTATATCAGCGCAGGGCTGATTTGATACCAAACCTAGTAAATACCGTAAAAGGATATGCTGCACACGAAAAGGAGACACTCGAAGCTGTGATTAAAGCCAGATCGGAAGCTACAAGTGTAAAAATTGATCCGTCGAACATGAAGCCCGGTGATATGAAGCAGTTTCAGGCTGCCCAGGATAATTTATCCGGAGCATTGTCGAAGTTAATGGTTGTTGTAGAGAAATATCCCGACCTTAAAGCTAATCAGAATTTTCTTGAATTACAGGCACAGCTCGAAGGAACAGAAAACAGGATAGCTGTTGAGCGCAGGAAATACAACGAGACCGTGGAGGTGTATAATAAAACAATCAGAAGATTTCCTAATAATGTAGTTAATATGTTCTTAGGTTTTGAGAAGAAGGAATATTTCGAAGCCAGTGAAGGTGCCGAAAAAGCGCCGGAAGTAAAATTTTAATTATGCCAAAGAATAGGTTTAACGAGGAGGAGAAAAAGCGAATAGTTGACGCAATAATTTCTGCCGAAAAAAATACATCAGGAGAAATTCGTGTTCATATTGATTCGAAAAGTGAAGTGGATGTTTATGAAAAGGCCGGGATTTTGTTTTGTGATTTAGAGATGGATAAAACAGAGCTAAAAAACGGGGTTCTGTTTTACATGGCTATTGATGAGCATAAATATGCCATTGTTGGTGACAAAGGAATAAATGATGTTACTTCTGAAACTTTTTGGGATGAGATAAAAGACGAGATGAAGATTTGGCTTCAGCAGGACAAGATAGCAGAAGCTCTCGAGAGGGGGATTTTGATGGCCGGGGAAGCTTTGAAAAAGTATTTTCCTTATGATGAGAGAGATGTAAATGAATTGGATGATGAAATTTCGTTTGGTGATTAAAATGTGAACTATGAACCTGTCTGTAAAAAAAATATTTTCCTTAATTGTTTTATTAGGTATGTTCCTGAGTTTAAGTGCACAGGAAGATAACTGTTTTCCTAAGAGACCGGTTCCTCCAAAATTGGTAAATGATTTTTCGGATATCATAGGGGAGCAGCAGGAGTTGGAACTTGAAAAAAAATTAGTAGCATTTAACGACTCCACATCAAATCAGATCGTGGTTATTACTGTGAGTGATTTATGTGGGATGGATCCGGCTACATTTTCGTTCGATATTGGAGAGAAGTGGGGTGTAGGTCAGGAAAAATTCGATAATGGTATAGTACTTTTAGTTAAAGCTACAGGCGAAGGCAGAAGACATACTTTTATAGCAGTAGGATATGGTTTGGAAGGTGCAATTCCCGATGCTATTTCGAAGCGGATTGTTGAAAATGTATTGATACCTCATTTTCAGAAGAACGATTATTACGGAGGGATAGACGAGGCATCAAATATATTAATGGGACTGGCCTCGGGAGAGTTTTCATTTGATGATCAGACAAACTACGGGGAAGATGATTTTTCCGGATTATTTATTTTCGGATTTATTTTACTGATAATATTCTTCTTTATTTTCACGAAAGTTAACAGGACCAGATCGTACTCGCATAAACACAACATAGGTTTTTGGGCGGCATGGTCGATACTTTCGGCTCTGGAACGCAGAAGGAGTTCAACCTATACACATAGCGGATTTTCGAGAGGCTTTGGCGGCGGATTTGGAAGTGGCGGAGGCGGCTTCGGTGGTTTTGGCGGCTTTGGCGGTGGTTCCTTTGGGGGCGGCGGTGCCGGTGGGAGCTGGTAATACCAAATGAATTTCAGAATGCTCTGTTAGATTTATTCAAGTGTATTTATTTTTTTAAGATTTCATGATTGCTATCGCAATTGAAATATAATTCTTTTTCACAAATTTAAAATTTCTTGCATAGCAGGTCTTCGTGATTCGCTTCGTTTAATTCTTTATACCAATTGAATTTCAAAATGCTCATTATAATTCGAAATGTAATTCTGTTAGATGAAATAAGCGAAGCGATTCATGAACACTTATAAAATTATTATTCGTGAATAATTAAAAATTCTTTGCATAGCAGAGCTACGGAAATCGAAGATTCATGAACACACATAAAAACAAAGTTCGTGAACTAAATAATTTTTAATAAAGTATAACTGGATTACCTGCCTGCCGTCAGGCAGGGATAAAGAATGATATGGGCATTTTGATGTTTATTTGGTATTACTACTATGAACAAAATAAACCCAATTTTCTTTCCAGTAAATTTAAATCACAACTGGTATTACGCTATGCTCATTTTAGACACTTTATTGCTCAAATTGTG
>JBDLJM010000098.1 GCA_039714315.1 Bacteroidota bacterium
AAGGCTATTGAACAAGGTATTTTGGCGGCTGACCTTAGGAAGCCTCCAAAATGCCATTGTGAAATGCCTGAGGGCTGAGGACTATAACGGATAGCGGGATTAGGCCCCTATATATATTACAGTCAGAAAGCTACTAAAAACAAAAAAGGCGCTACTCACGTAACGCCTTTATATTTTTAAAATTTGCCGTTTAGGATTAACCTACTGCAATTTTTTGATGTGAAAACTATTTTATGATTTTGTCACATCGAATCCCTTAATTAGAGTTTTGTATAAACAATACTATTTGATAGCAAGGGATTTCATATTCGTCATTGCTCCACGAAGAACTTCACCGATTTTTTCTACACCGTGATTACGGATAGCTTTATTTACAGCGATCAACTCCTGGTTATCAACTCCGTTTCCGTTTGATTCGAATGCTTTACCAATGATGTTAGTCTCAACTTTTTTCATAAAGTCAGCCAATAATGGTTGAGCAGCGTGATCGAAAAGGTAAGTTCCGTACTCGGCAGTATCAGAAATAATACGGTTCATTTCGTAAAGTTTTTTACGGGCGATTGTATTTGCGATAAGCGGAGTTTCGTGTAAAGACTCGTAGTAAGCAGACTCAGGCTTGATACCGGCTTCTACCATAGCTTCGAATGCCAACTCAACACCAGCCTTAACGAATGCAACTAATAATACTCCATTGTCGTAGTACTCTTGCTCATCAATTTCCTGTGATGTGTTTTCTTGTTTTTCGAATGCTGTATCTTGTGTAGCAGCTCTCCAATCAAGAAGGTTTTTATCGTCGTTAGCCCAATCTTCCATCATTACTTTAGAGAATTCTCCGGAAATGATATCGTCCATGTGCTTATTGAATAACGGACGCATGATATCTTTTAACTCTTCAGAAATCTTGAATGCTTCGATTTTTGCAGGGTTTGATAAACGATCCATCATGTTTGTGATACCACCGTGCTTAAGACCTTCAGTAACTGTTTCCCATCCGTATTGGATAAGTTTTGAAGCGTAACCCGGTTCAATACCTTTTTCAACCATTTTGTCGAAAGAAAGGATAGCTCCGGTTTGAAGTAAACCACAAAGTATAGTTTGCTCACCCATAAGGTCAGACTTAACTTCTGCTACGAAAGAAGAAGCAAGTACACCTGCAGTGTGACCTCCAGTTGCTACACAGTAAGCTTTTGCTATTTCGAAACCGTCTCCCTGAGGATCATTCTCAGGGTGAACAGCGATAAGTGTTGGAACACCAAATCCACGTTTGTACTCTTCGCGAACCTCAGAACCCGGAGACTTAGGTGCAACCATAATTACTGTAAGGTCTTTACGAACCTGCATTCCTTCTTCAACGATGTTGAAACCGTGAGAATAAGAAAGTGTAGATCCTTTTTTCATCAATGGCATAACTGCAGTAACAACAGAAGTATGTTGTTTATCCGGAGTTAAGTTAATAACCAAATCAGCCGAAGGAATCATTTCTTCGTAAGTACCAACTGCGAAATTGTTTTCAGATGCGTTTAAATATGATTGACGCTTTTCTTTGATAGCTCCTTCACGCAAAGCGTAAGAGATATCTAATCCTGAATCGCGCATGTTTAAACCCTGGTTAAGTCCTTGCGCACCACAACCTACGATAACAACTTTTTTTCCTTCAAGTTTTTTTACACCATCAGCGAATTCTGAGTTATCCATGAAGTCGCATGTTCCTAACTGCTTTAATTGATCACGTAGTGGAAGTGTGTTAAAATAATTTGCCATTTTAAAATTTAGTTTATCGTCTTGGCTAAGCCTAGACAGTTTATTATGGCTAACGCCATTATTGTTTATGATGCCCGTGACATCGGTTAATTTATTTTTTACTTATGAAGTTTGCTTAGCCTCTTCTTCAACATCCTGAAGAATTTCCTGGAAAAGTACCATTGGTTTAGATATGGCAACTCTACCGGAGCGCACAAATTCGAATACTCCATGAACTTTTAAATCCTCGAATAGAGCCTGAGTTTCTACTTTATGGCCTGTTTTTTCTATTACAAAATAATCCTTGTGTACAGCAAGAATACGTCCACTGTGCTTTCTTAAAAGTCTTTCGATTTCCATACCGTCGGTAAGCACATCTGTTGAAAGCTTGTACATCGCCACTTCCTGAGTTACCAATTCCTCTTCTGCGAAATATCCTGCTTTAATTACGTCAACCTGACGCTCTATACGCTTAGACATAAGCATCATTAACGAAGCGGTAGCATGAGTAACTATTGTAAAACGGTAAACCCCTGCAACTTCCGATTCGGAAACTGTTAAACTGTCAATGTTCAGGTTTCTGCTCGTAAAAGTATTTGTAATTCTTCCCATAACTCCGATATGGTTTTCGGAATATACGAAAAGAGTATATTGTTTATTTTCTTCCATTTTCTAATGCTTTAGGCCGTATGCTTTAGACTTTAGGCTGTTTGCCTATCGCTCAAAGCATATAGCTTTTTATTTTAGTCTAACTTCAGTTACAGCAGCGCCTCCGGGCACCATTGGGAATACATTAAGTTCTTCCTGTACGGCAACTTCCAGTAAATACGATTTATCACAATCCAGCATTTCCTGTAATGCGGCCTGTAAATCTTCACGTTTTTCTACTTTTTTGTATTCTATGCCATAAGCTTCAGCTATTTTACCAAATTCGGGACTCATCATTGGAGTTGAAGCGTAACGTTTATCGAAGAATAAATCCTGCCATTGACGTACCATTCCAAGGTATCCGTTATTAAGAACAACCTGTTTTACAGTAACACCATACTCCATTATTGTACCGAACTCCTGCATAGTCATTTGAAAACCGCCATCACCCGAAAAAGATACCACTTCACGGTTTGGAGCTCCAAGTTTAGCACCTATTGCTGCAGGAAGTCCAAATCCCATTGTTCCTAAACCTCCTGAAGAAATAAAGGATTTTGTCTGCTTAAATAAAGAATATCTTGAAGCAAACATCTGGTGTTGTCCAACATCTGTAACAACAACAGCCTCTCCATCAGTCATTTTTGAAACATCCCTAACAACTTCGGCCATTGTTATTTTACCTTCACTTGGTTTTAATATTTTATCCCAAATTTCTTCTTTCTCTATGGCTTCAAGCTTATCAAACTCCGCTTTCCAGTCGGAATGATTATTCTTTTCTATGTAATCAAGTACGTTTGTAAGCGTTGCTTTAGCATCACCTAAGACAGTAACCTCTGCTTTTACATTCTTATGAAATTCAGATTTGTCAATATCGAAATGAATAACCTTTGCCTGTTTGGCATACTGATTCAAATCGCCTGTGATTCTATCATCGAAACGCATACCGATTGCAATTAATACATCGCATGAGTTTGTTAAAACATTAGGGGCATAATTTCCATGCATACCTACCATACCAACAGCATTAGGGTGATCGGTATCAAGTGCCGAAATACCTAAAAGGGTATTAGCTGCCGGAATATCTGCTTTTTCAACAAGTTCTTTAAGTTGCTTTTCAGCACCGCTCAAAATTACTCCCTGCCCAAATATAATCATCGGTTTTTTTGCAGAGTTAATAAGCTCAGCTGCTTCTTTAAGCTCTTCAATATTTAATTTCGGATAAGGAACATAGCTTCGAATATATTCATGCTTTTTTAACTCGTATTCTATCTCTTCGAACTGAATATCTTTTGAGATATCTATCAATACAGGTCCTGGTCTTCCGGTACTTGCTATGTAAAACGCTTTTGCAATTACTTCAACAATCTCTTCTTTTTTTGTAAGCTGATAGTTCCACTTAGTAATTGGAGAAGTTATACCTGTAACATCTGTTTCCTGAAATGCATCAGAACCTAAAAGGTTTGCATTTACCTGTCCTGTTATACATACCAGTGGAGTAGAATCCAGATGAGCATCGGCAATACCGGTAATCAGGTTTGTAGCTCCGGGTCCGGAAGTAGCAAAGACGACCCCAACTCTACCTGAACTTCGCGCATAACCTTCGGCAGCATGTATTGCTCCCTGCTCGTGACGAGCCAGAACGTGAGTAATCTCATCGCTCATATTATACACTGAATCGTAAATTGGCATATTGGCACCACCCGGGTAGCCAAATATATAATCAACACCATGATCGATTAAAGATCGGATAACCGCATCGGCTCCGCTCATTTTAATCGCAGTAGGCTTGATTGCCTTGTTGCTTTTGTTTTTACTTACTACTTCCATTGTAAGATTTATTTATTAATTATTCTATTTTACTATCAAACACATTTATATAAAAAAAATCCTTTCACACGGATGAGAAAGGATTTTAGTATACTATTAGTAACACAATATCTGCCTCATCAGGTTTCCCGAAGAAGAATAATGACGTTACTGATAATATCAAATCTAAGCATGTTTTTTATATATTTCTAATTTGTAAAAAGCCGTCTTTATCAGACGGCTCAATAACTTTTGCACCAATTCGGAAAACATTATGAACGTAATATTTTCTGAAATTTAGATGCTATCACTTTAACAACTTTACAAGGGTAAAGATATATAGTTTACATCAATAACCGTAAAATTATCTGATCTTTTCATTAATTACTTTCTGTTTTCATTATATCTGTTGAAATATTTCAATTTAATTGACAATTTGAAATTTTCATACTCCAAAAACTTCCAATGAATTAGCAGTTGTAACCTTTGCAATTTCAGAAATTGGCATTTCGTATATATCCGATAACTTATCAGCGACTTTTAACAGGTAAATGCTTTCATTTCGTTTGCCACGATATGGTGTAGGGGCTAAATATGGAGCATCGGTTTCCAAAACAATATTCTGCAAATCAATCTGTTTTAAAAACTTATCAATTTTTCCATTTTTAAAAGTAGCTACTCCACCAATTCCCAATTTCATATTATAGGAAATTGCTCTTTCGGCTTGCTCCAATGTTCCTGTAAAACAATGAAAAATCCCTCTTAGCTTTTCGTCTTTTTCTTCTTCCAGTATTTCAAATATCTCGTCAAAAGAATCTCTAACATGTATTATTATTGGCAAATTCTTTTCTTTAGCCCATTGTATCTGCTTACGAAAAACAAACTGTTGTTCTTTGAGAAAAGTTTTATCCCAATAAAGGTCGATTCCGATCTCTCCAATCGCTACAAAATCTCTCTTTCTTATCCACTCTTCAACATGCTTTAACTCCTTTTCCCAATTTTCATCAACCGAAGTTGGGTGCAAGCCCATCATTGCAAAACAATTCTCAGGGTACTGTGCTTCAAGCTCGAGCATCGCCTCTGTACTTTCGCTATCAATACCGGGAAGAAACATCCTGCTTACTCCGGCATCTATAGCATTTTTTATTACCTCATCTCTGTCTTTATCAAATTGTTCTGAATAAAGATGAGTATGTGTATCCGTTAAAACCATTACTTTCTATAATTTGCTGCAAAAGTAATGAATTCTATCTCATTCCAATCAATGCTTTAATACGCAAGAAAAATTTGTTAAAAGGGATTGGCCGTTTATTTGTATAAACAAGGTAAAACGGCCCAAATCCACTAACCAACATAAGGTTTTGAATACTTTCAGTCCTATGAAATACTGACTAAATTGCTTTTTGGTTCCTTCCTAGGTAACCATTAAATATTTTTGTTAAATGTTCATCCGTAACCTCCTTAACCTTATCGGCTACATCAAGGAAATGATGATAAACTGTATTAAGTTCTTCCACCTCTAAATCAAAGCCTATTTTCTTAGCCCTATAATTCAAAGCAGCTCTTCCACTACGTGCTGTAAGTATGAATGCTGATTCACCGGCACCTACAGATGCAGGATCAATTATCTCATAATTTTCACGGTTTTTCAAAACACCATCCTGATGAATTCCTGATGAATGAGCAAATGCATTAGCCCCGACAATTGCTTTGTTTGGCTGCACAACCATTTTCATTCTCTCTGAAACCAATTGACTGATCGGATTCAACATTACAGAATTTATTGATGTGTGAAAGTTTAGCAATTTCTGTTGTTTAATTGCCATCACAACTTCTTCCAACGCAGTATTTCCTGCTCTTTCACCAATACCATTGATTGTACTTTCGATCTGACGTGCTCCGTTTTGAATTCCTGCTAAGGAATTTGCTGTTGCCATTCCCAAATCGTTGTGGCAGTGAGTAGAAATAATCACATTATCAATTCCATCAACATTATCTTTCAGGAATTTTATCTTTTCTCCGTATTCCTGTGGCAGGCAATATCCTGTTGTATCAGGAATATTTACAACTGTAGCTCCTGCTTTTACAACCTCCTGAATAACTTTTGCCAAAAATTCATTATCAGTTCTACCGGCATCTTCAGCATAAAACTCTACATCATCAACAAAATTTCTGGCGTATTTTACGGCTGCAACACCTCTGCGGATTATTTCTTCGGGTGTTGATTTTAATTTATTATATATATGTTGTTGCGAAGTACCAATACCTGTATGTATCCTACCTCTTTGCGCATATTTTAAAGCTCTTCCGGCTACTTCAATATCATTTTCTACGGCTCTTGTCAACCCACAAACCGTTGGGTTTTTCACAGCTTTTGACACCTCCATTACCGCTTCGAAATCTCCGGGACTTGAAACAGGAAATCCGGCTTCAATAATATCTACACCAAGTTCTTCGAGTGCTAAAGCTATTTCAATCTTCTCACGGGTATTTAATTTACTTCCGGGAACTTGTTCTCCATCCCTCAATGTTGTGTCGAAAATATAAACTTTATCACCTGACATAAACTGTTTTTTTTAATTTTGCTACTTAGAGCAGACTTTAATTATTTCTATTTGATAATACAAATCACGATATTTTTAAAGATTAATCTAAAACACATTTTTTTATTATTACGGTTTCCAAAGTAAGCAACATATCGCCTATAGTCTTTATTTTCTTACTTTTATGATAAATTTTATTACGATGGCAAACTCGAAAAAGGATAGTACTTTTCAGTTAATAAAAACACTTTCTAAAGCCGAAAAAAGGAATTTCAGGCTTTATGCGAAGCATCGGCACAGTAGTGGCGATCTGAAATTTGTACAACTTTTCGATACTATGGATAAAATTGAGGCTTATGATGAAGAAATAATTCTAAAGAAAGTTAAGAGTATTTCTAAAGGACAGTTATCGAATCAAAAGGCACATTTATACAAAATTTTATTATCGAGTTTGCGCCACCTGCATAAAAGCAATTCTGATATCCAGGTGAGAGAGAATTTAGATTATGCAAGACTACTTTACAATAAGGGACTTTATATGCAAAGTTTAAAAGTATTGGATAAAACAAAAGTGCTTGCAAAAAAATCATATTTCACTACATTACATCTGGAAGTTGTAGAATTCGAAAAAGAAATAGAATCACGGTACATAACCCGCAGTATAGAAAAGCGTGCTGAAAACCTTAGTAGTGAGTCATGCAAATTAGTTTCAGAAATAACTTCCGCCAACCAGTTGTCGAATTTCGCGTTGAGCCTCTATGATAGATATCTGAAAGAGGGCTTTGTAAAAAGTGAAAACGATTACATACGAATACACGATTTCTTTATAAATAACCTTCCGAAATATGAGTACAATGAACTGGATTTTTTCAGCAAATTATACTTATACCAATCACATGTATGGTATCACCTGATTACTCAGGATTTCAAAATGTGTTTTCGCTATGCACAAAAGTGGGTGGATATTTTTGAATCGTCACCACACATGATTGATCTTGATCCTGATATGTACCTCAAAGGTATACATAATTTACTCAATGCATTGCATCACGTGGGAACTGACCACCACAACAGATTCATAGAGGCATTGAATAAGATGGAAAGCTTTAATGAAAAGAGAAAGGGAAAACTTAATGAAAATTCTGAATTGTTATCATTCTTATATTTAGAATCAAATAGAATTAATAATTTCTATATGACGGGGGAGTTTAGCGAAGGTGTTAAAATGATTCCATATTGGGAAGAACAGATGGCATATTTCAAAGACAGACTTGACCCTCACAGAATTTTAGTCTTCTATTACAAATTTGCTTCTTTACTTTTTGGAGCTGGCAAAAACAAAGAGGCTATAAGGTATTTGAATAAAATAATAAATTTTGGAGACCAAAAACTGCGTGAAGATATTCATGTTTACAGCCGCCTATTAATGCTTATCGCCCATTTCGAACTTGGAAATGAAGATTTGCTGGAATATCAGATAAAATCTGTATACAGATACCTTGCAAAACTTCATGATTTGGGAGAGGTACATAAAGAAATCTTCAAATTCTTGAAGCGCACACCGGGCTTTACTCAAAAAGATCTGAAAACCGAATTCAAAAAGATACTCAAAAAACTAAAGGTAATACGTAATCATCCCTACGATAAACGTCCTTTCCTTTACTTAGATTTAATCTCGTGGCTAGAAAGTAGAATTGAGGGTATTACTGTAGAGCAGGTAATCAAAGAAAAGTTTTTGGGATTAAGGGAGTAAATGTGTGTGAGTTTTTGTTTTGTTCCACTGTTAAACATGTTTCTTTTTCGATTTCATAATCCTAATTTTGAGTTTAGAAATCGCTCTAACATTATCAGTATTTAAGTTTATTATTGCGAATATCATTATTACTGCACTAACTATCTGTACCGGCAATAGTATGCTCCCGTTAATTATATAATCGAAGAACACAGCCGAAATAGGAAAAAATTGTTCCATAATAGTAGCTATAATAGCTTTTACACGCTTTAAACCATAATAGTACAGCATCATTGAGCCTGAACCCGTAGTAAGAGCAATCAACATAATAACAATCCAATTCTGACTTGTTGCTTCTGCAAAGCCGTTAAAAGATGAATTAGCAGCTACAACGAAAAACATTATAAATGCAGTAAAACCATATCTAAAAAACGTTGTTGAGGCAAAATCCAGTTTATTCATTACTTTTTTACCGAAAACTGTTGAGCTACCAAACGAAAATGCAGCAAGAATGGCAAATAACGAAGCCTGAAAAGTATTATTACTCAAATCAAATACGGGAGTTTCAAATCCAAAAGTCAGGAAATAGCCCGAAACTAATGCCACAGCAGCCCAAAAAATGTAACGCTTTCGCAACCTTTCTTTTAAAAAGGTAACTGCCAGAAAAATCGCAAATATCGGTTGTAATTTCTGAAGTAATACTACTATCGAAAGAGAGTGAAAGTTTACCAGGAAAAGAGCTTTGACTATTGCCATAGTTCCTATTACACCACCAAACATTGCAATAAAAATTAATGATATAAGCTCTGATTTATCTAATGTCTTTAATAACGAATATTTCTTGTAAAGAAATAAATTCATCAATAAAAATGGAATAAGGTGAAGTATAAAAACAACAAAAGTAACATCTAAATTATATAATCTGGGAGTTAATGCGATGCCGTCAAAGCCCCACAATATAGCGGATATCCCAATTATAGTAGCTCCAAAAATTACACTCTTACTTTTGTCCATCTATCTAAAAAGTACTTTTGTACAAAGAAAAGACTATTTGCAGATATAAAAAAGCGAGCCTGTCTCAAACTTACTATTTAAATATTGGCGTTTTTTAACCTATTAATAATACCAGCCTTAAAACTTTAATCTTATTTTTGTGTTTACAAAAGTGTTATAGACAATATGAAGAGGGGAAAAATAATTAAATCTATTGGGACACCTGAACCTTTAGGAGCTACGATTATAAAAAATGGGGTGAACTTCTCCGTTTTTTCTCAAAATGCTAAATCAGTTGAATTATTATTATTTGATGATAAAGATGATATCGAGCCTACGTATACAATTGCTCTCTCTCCTGAAGAAAACAAGTCGTATTATTACTGGCATATTCATATTGAAGATATTGGTGCAGGGCAATATTATGCATATAGAATTGATGGAGAATATAATCCTTCAAAAGCATTGGCATTCGACAAATCTAAAATACTGATAGATCCCTATGCTAAAGGAATTTATGCAATGGACTACGATAGGATGAAAGCCGAAAAATACGGCGTTGACAACATAGCAAATGGGTATAAATCGGTTGTTGTAAATAGTAGTGACTATGATTGGGAAGATGATTCTCACCCTAAAACAGACTTATCGGATCTCGTAATTTACGAAATGCACATAGGTGGATTTACAAAATCTAGAAGCTCAGGTCTGGACGAAAGCATCAGGGGTACCTATGCGGGATTGATAGAAAAGATACCATATTTGAAATCTCTGGGAATAAATGCTGTTGAGCTGATGCCTGTATTTGCTTTTGATGAACAGGATGCTCCGGTAAATAAGAGTAATTACTGGGGATACTCGCCTATTAATTTCTTTGCTATACATAATACTTACAGCACAGAAAAAGAACCGATAGAAGCTATCCGTGAATTTAAGGATATGGTGAAAGCTTTGCACAAGGAGGGTATTGAAGTGATTTTGGATGTTGTTTATAACCATACTGCAGAATCAAACTACGGAGGCCCGTTATTGTGTATGAAAGGGTTCGAAAACGAAGCATACTACATTTTAGACTCTGTAGATAAAGCAAAATATTTGGACTTTACAGGTTGTGGAAACACATTTAATGCCAATCATTCAATATCACGAAGGATGATTATTGACTCATTGAATTATTGGGTAAAGGAGATGCATGTTGACGGCTTTCGTTTCGATCTCGCATCAGTACTTTCGAGGAGCGAATTTGGTGAGCCGATTGTAAATCCCCCAATTATTTGGTCGATAGAATCCGAACCGACATTAGCATGTACAAAACTAATAGCAGAAGCCTGGGATGCTTCGGGACTATATCAGCTAGGGATTTTTACCGGCGATAAGTGGGCTGAGTGGAATGGAAAATATCGCGATGATATCAGGAGATATGTAAAGGGAGAAGGTGGTATTGTTTCAACAATAGCATCCAGAATTGTTGGCAGTCCGGATATTTTTAAGAAAAGTACCTATAAGGTATCGAAAAGTATACATTTTATTACCTGTCATGATGGTTTTACCATGAACGATCTGGTTTCATACAATCAAAAGCACAATGCTGCAAATGGCGAAAGCAACCTGGACGGAGCCAATGATAACCACAGTTGGAATTGTGGAGTTGAAGGAAAAACTAATGATAAATCAATTGAATATTTACGTTTAAAACAGATTAAAAACTTCTTCGCAATATCATTCTTTTCACAGGGTACGCCAATGATATTAATGGGAGATGAAGTAAGGAGAACGAAAAATGGCAACAACAACTCATATTGTCTAGACAGTGAAATAAACTGGTTCGACTGGAACCTGATAGAAAACAATACAGAACTGTTGAATTTTGTAAGGTCATTAGTATCAATTACCCAGGAATTTAAAGTACTTAGGTATTCAAAAAATATGGATACTGTTGCCAGTGAAGATGGTTGTCCGGTTATTTCGTGGCACGGAACAAAAGTAAACGAACCGGACTGGAGCGAAAACTCACATTCTTTAGGTTTTGAATATCACTATCCGAAAAGAAAGGAAAGAATACTGGTTTTTATGAATATGTTTTGGGAGGATCTGGAATTTGAAATTCCGGAAGCTATATACGGCAAATGGAATTTACAGGTTGATACATCTCAGGATAACAGCGATACCTGTACTCTTTTCGACAATAAAAAAAGTATAATGGTCGAAAACAGATCGATTGTGGTATTGATAGATAAATAATTTATACCAATTACACATCAAAATGAAATGTAATTGAATTAGATGATATAAATTAAAAGAGGCACAATTGTTTTAATCACAATTGTGCCTCTTTTACTATAAAAATAAATATATTATTTCAACCATTTATCCAGCCAACTGAAAAACTCAGTATGCCATATCATACCATTTTGAGGTCCCAGTACCCAATGGCCTTCGTATGGAAAATATAATCCACGAGATGGTATTCCCATTAGCTGAGCAGCATTAAACGCCTGCATTCCCTGAGTATAT
>JBDLJM010000099.1 GCA_039714315.1 Bacteroidota bacterium
CGTACAATTACCGGAACATTAAGAGCATCACCCATACTTTTCGAAGCATCAACAACACCTTGTGCTACACGGTCACCACGTACAATCCCACCAAAGATATTTACCAGAATAGCTTTTACATTTGGATCACTTAAAATTATACGGAATCCTTTTTCTACACGTTCAGCATCGGCAGTACCTCCTACATCCAGGAAGTTTGCAGGGTCACCACCGGATTGCTTAATCAAATCCATAGTAGCCATTGCCAAACCGGCTCCGTTTACCATACATCCAACGTTTCCATCCAGTTTTACATAGTTAAGTCCTGCTTTATCAGCTTCTACTTCTGTTGGATCCTCCTCGTTGAAATCTCTCATTTCTTCAATATCCTTATGACGGTACATTGAATTATTATCGATTGTAACCTTTGAATCTGCTGCATAAATAGCTCCATCAGCGGCTTTAATTACGGGGTTTATCTCAAACATACTGGAATCTGAAGCATCGTATGCCTTATATAAAGCAACTACGAATTTCACACATTGCTTAAATGCTACACCACTCAACCCTAAATTAAAAGCTACTTTACGAGCCTGAAATCCCTGGATTCCAACTTTAGGATCTATTTCCTCAGTAAAAATTAAATGCGGAGTCTCTTCTGCCACAGTTTCGATATCCATCCCTCCTTCTGTGGAATACATTATCATATTACGACCTGTTGCTCTGTTTAAAAGAACAGACATATAATATTCTTCTACAGGCTCAGGTCCGGGATAATAAATATTTTGCTCTACCAGTACCTGACGTACTAATTTCCCCTCTTTTGAAGTTTGAGGAGTAACTAGCATCATTCCCAAAATCTGTTCAGCAAAATCTTTAACTTCCTCCAATGATTTGGCAATTTTCACTCCACCGCCTTTACCACGACCACCTGCGTGAATTTGTGCTTTTACTGCCCATTTATCAGATCCCGTAGAATCAGCTATTTTCTTTGCTGCTTCAACAGCCTCTTCAGGAGTTTTGGCAACTATCCCCATAGGAGTAGCAACACCATATCCTGCTAAAATTGACTTTCCTTGATATTCGTGAAGGTTCATGATTTGTATATATCAGTTATGTTTAATTTTACATCTATTATTCAGAATGATATGCTAAAATATACTTCTGAAAAAGTAGAACAAATTTAGAAATCATATTAATACAATATACTTTGATGACATAAAAATTAGTATGATTTATAACAGGTTGAAAGATGCTTGGGCAATAGAGGTGTTACAATTTTAAATCAATATTTTTTTATATATAACACTGTATTTATTAAACTCATTATCTCCTTAAATCAAAAAAAGGTCGTCAAAGAAAAACTCCGACGACCTTTTTATCTTATTTTAACAGAATCTAGTTCAACACTTCGTTCACTAATTTTGCTGCATCTTCGAATAAAATTGCTGAGTGCACTTTAAGTCCGCTATCATCAATAATTTTCTTTCCTTCTACTGCATTTGTACCCTGAAGTCGTACTATAACCGGAACATTTAGAGCATCACCCATACTTTTTGAAGCATCAACAACACCTTGTGCTACACGGTCACCACGTACAATTCCTCCAAAAATATTTACAAGAATAGCTTTTACATTTGGATCACTTAAAATTATACGGAATCCTTTTTCTACACGTTCAGCATCGGCAGTACCTCCTACATCCAGGAAGTTTGCAGGGTCACCACCGGATTGCTTAATCAAATCCATGGTAGCCATTGCCAAACCGGCCCCGTTAACCATACAACCAACATTCCCATCCAGTTTTACATAGTTAAGTCCCGCTTTATCAGCTTCTACTTCTGTTGGATCTTCCTCTTTAAAATCTCTCATTTCTTCAATATCCTTGTGACGGTACATTGAATTTGCATCAATTGAAACCTTAGCATCAACTGCTAAAACTTTATTGTCAGATGTTTTCAGTACGGGATTAATTTCAAAAAGAGAAGAATCAGAACCTTCATAAGCTTTGTAAAGAGCAGTAACAAATTTTGTCATGTCCTTAAAAGCCGTTCCGCTAAGTCCTAAATTAAAAGCAATTTTACGTGCCTGAAAACCCTGAAGTCCTATTTTAGGATCAATTTCCTCAGTAAAAATAAGGTGAGGTGTATTTTCTGCAACAGTTTCAATATCCATTCCTCCTTCGGTAGAATACATAATCATATTACGTCCGGTTGCTCTATTTAAAAGAACAGACATATAATACTCTTCATTCTCGCTCTCTCCGGGATAATATACATCTTCGAAAATAGCAACCTGATTCACCAGTTTCCCTTCTGCTTTTGTTTGCGGAGTGATTAGGTGCATTCCTATAATTTTTTCAGATAGCTCTCTTACTTCTTCGATAGATTTAGCAAGCTTAACACCTCCTCCTTTACCGCGTCCACCGGCGTGGACCTGAGCTTTAACAACATACCATTCGGTACCTGTTTCTTCTGTTAATTTTTGGGCAGCTTCTACAGCCTCATCCGGGGTGCTTGCAACAATACCCCTTTGAACTCGAACTCCGAAACTGTTCAATATACCTTTACCTTGGTACTCGTGTAGGTTCATATTTATTATTATTTTGGTTTATGCTGGCAGATAGTTTAAATCAGCAACATTATTTAGTTTTGGTAATTAGAAAGGCAAATGTAAAAATCATATTGACATATACTACATATCATTAATATTTTTTAATGATTTAAAGCATATTTTATTAATAAGAAGAATAATAAGCTTTTATAAATAACGTTATATATTTACAACATAAGCTATTATGAAAATAAGAAAATATGATAACAGAAAGGCTATTATATATTTTGGTATAATGATATTTGCTTTTTTTATATTAAGCTCTTGTAATAGCAGCAAAAAAAAGGTTGAAAATACCGAAGTACATTACAGTACTTTGGAATTAAAACCTGTTGAGCCTGATTCTGACAATGAAACTGAGTACGATATTATTATTACTGATATAGGCTATGATACATTCCTGTTAAATCAGAAGCCCAAGAATTTCTACTCTCAACAATACTATGAAAACTGGAATAAATACTATGTAACAGACTGGAATCAGAAAGTTCAGACGGCATCTTACCACTCACAGAAATATCAAAATGTATTCGATATGTATATAGATTATAATCCATCAATAAACTATGGTCTGGATGTGAATTATAAACTATATTATTACTTTATGTTTGTTGAAAAAAAATACGGAATACACTTCAATGTTCCAAGGGCTATTAACTATTAGATCTTAGATTAAAATTAATACTCTTTCAAGCATCACATCAATATTTTGGACGGGAATTAATAATTTTACGCAACATTACCTCCAAACCATTTAACTTAATCTCATACATTGCCTGAAGCATCTCTCCCATTTTTCCTTTTGGAAAACCTTTACCGTTGTACCATGCCAAATATGGCTCCGGCAAATCAATAAGCAATCTGCCTTTATATTTGCCATAAGGCATTCTTGTTTCGAGAAGTTTAATTAAATCTCGGCGTTGCTCAGGAGTACTATACATACAACTTATATTGTTTGCTATAATTAATCTTCGATCAATAAACTTAGTATTTCATCAGGACGATGTGGTCTGCCATTTTTAAGACTAACTCCCGTTACTTTTGCATTTACAATCAGTTTATTATCAGGAATTCTTAATATTTGCTGATTGAATACAATTCTTAGATTCCCTTGCTTTTCTGTTTCGATAGTAACTTTAAACCTGTCTCTGCTTTTTAGCGGAGATTTAAAATCCATCTCTACTCTGGTTACCACTAAATCCTGCCCTTCATTGTGTAGTTCGGCAAAATCAACACCTTTAGAAATGAGATACTCATGACGGGCATGTTCTAAATATCTCTGATAATTTGAATTATTTACAATTCCCTGCAAATCCAATTCGTAATCGCGAACCAATAATTCGATACTGTACATATTATTTTTTTGTGCTTAAAGAAAGTATTTCTGTCATTATAGAAATTATGAGAATCACTTGGCATTATAAGCTTCTCTAACTTTTCTAAACAGCTCTGAAGAAAATACAAAGTCTAAAATTGCGGGATTATCAGTACGGAATATATCTTCTTTATTCCCCTCCCATTTTTTTAAACCTTCTTTTATTAAAATAATATTCTCTCCAATTTCCATTACAGAATTCATATCATGACTATTGATAATCGTAGTAATATTGTATTCTTCAGTAATTTCTTTTATCAAATTATCAATTACAATAGCTGTTTTAGGGTCTAAACCTGAATTAGGTTCATCACAAAACAAATACTTAGGCTGCATAGAAATTGCCCGGGCAATCGCTACACGTTTCTGCATTCCACCCGATAGTTCCGAAGGAAATTTAGAATTAACATTCTCAAGGTTTACCCGATCAAGCACAACGTTCACTCTTTCACGCATTTCTTCATCAGATTGTTTTGTAAACATCCGAAGTGGAAACATAATGTTCTCCTCTATCGACATTGAATCAAAAAGAGCACTACCCTGAAAAACCATTCCTATTTCCATTCTAATCTTCCGCTGTTCTTTTAATGTAAGCTCGCTATAAACTTGTTCATTAAACGAAATCCTACCTGAATCAGGTGTATGTAATCCTACTAAACACTTAAGAAATACAGTCTTTCCGGAACCACTTTGTCCGATAATTAAATTGGTTTTACCCCTGTGAAACTCTGCGTCTATTCCCTTTAGAACCTGATTTTCATCAAATGATTTATATATATCGCTTACCTTTACCATAATTAAACAAGTAATAATTGAGTTAGAATATAATTAAGTAAAATAATTGAGATACTTGTCCACACTACCGCTTTTGTAGACGCCCTACCAACTTCTAATGCTCCACCCTTTACTTTAAATCCATAATACGACGGAACTGTAACAATTACAAAAGCAAAAAACACCGTCTTTATCAATGCATATGTAACATAAAAAGGCTTAAAGTATATCTGTAATCCAACAACATAATCATTCGATGTACATACTCCGGATGCCACACTGGCAAACCAACCGCCGGCAATACCTAAAAACATACTCAAAACAATAAGTATTGGGAAAAAAGTAACTGCTGCAGCAATTTTAGGAGCAACCAAATAACTGATAGAATTTACTCCCATAACATCCAGAGCATCTATCTGTTCTGTAACTCTCATAGTCCCTATACTTGATGCTACATATGAGCCTACTTTACCGGCAAGAACAATTGATATCATTGTTGGGGAAAACTCAAGAATAATTGATTCTCTGGTTGCAAGGGCAATATAATAAAGGGGGATAAAAGGATTATCTCCCATATTGTAAGCCATCTGCAACGATACTACAGCACCAACAAAAAATGATATAAATGCTACTATTCCTAAAGAACTGACACCTAAATCTTCTATCTCACTAAAATAAAGTCTTCTGTATACTTTAATTTTCTCAGGCTTACTAAAAACCTGTATCATAAGTAAAGTATATCCTCCTATATTTTTTAAATATTTTGTCATTAAGTAATATTATCAAGGTTTAGTCGAAAATAGTTTTTATTCTAAACACCAAATATATGTACTTTATTAGAATTTGAAGCGATACTATAACATAAACAAGTAAATGTTTTAGTAAATCTTTGATTATTATATCATACTTGGTTACATTGCAGCCTCTTTTAACAAAAAGCTTAAATGCAAGAAACTCTACTAAAATACTTTCCTCCAGAAGTTGCTCCTCTTGTAGAATCTATTATTAAGGAAAATAAAATTCACTTTACTATTTCGCCAAACAGAAAATCAAAAGCAGGTGATTACAGAAGTCCCCGAAATGGAAGCGGACACAGAATAAGTGTGAATGGCAGTTTAAATAAATATGCATTTACTATTACATTTTTTCATGAATATGCTCATCTTCTGGTTTGGGAAAATTATGGCAGTAAAGCTGATCCACATGGTAATCAGTGGAAAACAATATTCAGTAAAATTCTGCAGAAATTAATAGACAACAATATATTTAAAGGCAGTTTGGCTGCAGCTGTTAAAAGCTATTCTTTAAGTCCAAAGGCCAGTACTGATTCAGATATTTTTCTTGCAAGAGAACTAAAAAGCTACGATAAAAAGTCAGATTTTTTAAAACCTCTATTTGAAATTGATCAGGGATACAAATTTAAACTTGAGAATGGCAGAATTTTTGTTAAAGGAGAAATGAAAAGGACTAAAATATGGTGTAAAGAATACGGAACAAATTCTATTTTTGCGTTTAATCCAAATGCAGAAGTTATTGAATTATAATTTTCTATTCTTTACATTAAACAGATAAAATAAACAATATTATGCATCAAGATAAATATGCTATAATTATGGCCGGTGGAATCGGATCAAGATTTTGGCCAATGAGTACAACAAAATATCCAAAGCAATTTCACGATATATTGGGAGTGGGAAAATCGCTGCTTCAACTTACATTCGACAGACTTAACAATATAATACCAAAAGAGAATATATATATAGTAACTAATGAGATTTATGAAGATCAGGTTTTAGACCAGCTCAAAGGTATTTCTGAAACTCAGGTTTTATTGGAGCCTGTAATGAGAAACACGGCTCCCTGTATTGCCTATGCAGCTTTTAAAATCTATAAAAATAACCCTAAAGCCAAATTGGTTGTTGCTCCTTCAGATCATTTAATTACCAATGAGCTTGAGTTTATCAAAAATATAGAAACTGCTTTTGAAACTGCCGAAAAAGAACAGACATTAATTACCCTGGGTATTCAACCTTCCCGTCCTGATACCGGATATGGTTACATACAGTACTTTTCAAATAAAACAGCAGAAAATAAGGATATAAAAAAGGTTAAAACTTTTACTGAAAAACCAAACCTCGAAATAGCTAAGGAATTTATTAGTAGCGGAGATTTTCTTTGGAACTCAGGTATATTCATATGGACTGCAGAAGCTATCATAAAAGCATTTAATATACACCTCCACGAAGTTTATGATATGTTTAAGGGTGGTCATGAATTCTATAACACCAGCGATGAAAGAAAGTATATTCATAAAATATATCCTTCTTGTCCTAAAGATTCAATTGATTATGGAATAATGGAGAAAGCAGATAACGTTTTCGTTTTACCTGTTGATTTCGGATGGTCTGACCTTGGTACATGGGGGTCTCTTTATACTCATATAGATCAGGATGAGAACAGGAACGCAAGCGTATCTAAAAATACATTGTTTTATGATTCTTCAAAAAATTTAGTTAACGTAAACCCTGAAAAACTTGTTGTAATACAAGGACTGGATGATTATATTGTTGTTGATAAAAACAATACTCTTTTGATCTGTAAAAAAGAAGATGAACAAAAAATAAAACAGTTTGTTCAGGATGTCAGACTGGAAAAAGGAGAAGAATTTGTTTAAAAAATAAGTTTACATCTTTTAAGAATAGCAGAACCTCCGGCAAAAGTCGGGGGTTGTTTTTTTTACATATGTAGACTATTTATTAAAACATCTAAATGTTTGATCTAAAAAAATATATGTATTTTTGACCGAACTGAATTTTATCATCAGACCTAATTATTAATTTAGAAACAAATGAAAAAAACATTAAAAATTACCATAAGTATAATTGTAGTCTTATTAATTGCACTTATTGGTTTTTCATTCTACCTAAAAAGTACCTCTACAAATTATAACTTCGAAATCAGTTCAGATAAAGTTGACTCGAAAGTTAAAATAATCTTTGATGATAATGCCGTTCCACATATTTATGCTGAGACGGAAAAAGATGCCATGTTTGCCCTTGGATACGTCCATGCTTCAGAAAGACTTTGGCAAATGGATTTGATACGTCATGTTGGTGCAGGACAATTATCTGAACTTTTTGGAAAAGACATGATAGAAAACGATAAGTTTTTGAGAACAATAGGTATAGATAAAACTGCAAGAATATCTGCAAAAGAATTTTTGATTAACGCACCTGAAAATATTAAAACATCAACTCAGGCTTACCTTAGTGGAATAAATAAGTTTATTGAAGAAGACAATCTGCCTATAGAATATAAACTACTTCAGCTTAAACCTGAATATTTTGAAATTGAAGACATATACAGAACTACCGGTTATATGGCCTATAGTTTTGCATTAGCTTTAAAAACAGATCCTTTCGTAAGTTACTTAAAGCAAAACTTCAATCCGGAGTATTTAGATGACTTATCTATACATACAATAAAAAACAACACTACTATTCCGGTAACAAACTCCGACTTTACTGATATTGCAAAGACTGTTGCAAGTTTAGACGAAAAATTACCTGTGCCCCAGTTCATAGGGTCTAATGCCTGGGTAATAGCACCAAAGAAAACTAAAAGCGGAAAGGTAATATTTGCCAATGATGCTCATATAGCTTTCGCGTCACCTTCAGTTTGGTATGAAGCTCATATAATAACTCCTGAGTTAGAATATTACGGTAATCATTTGGCCGGATTCCCATTTCCACTCATCGGACACACTCTGGAACATTCATGGGGATTGACAATGTTTGAAAATGATGATATTGACCTGTATCAGGAGAAAATAAATGATGGCAAATACCTTCAGGATAGTATCTGGTATGATTTATCGGTAAGGAAAGAGAAAATAAATATTAAAGACTCCGAAAGTATTGAACTTGAAATAAAAGAGACTAAACACGGTGCTATAATAAATGATGTTCTTGCATCTGTAAAAGATTCGGAGCCTGTGGCTATGTGGTGGACATACAATAAATATTCTAAAAATGAAATTATTGAAGCTGCCTACAATTTTTCAAGAGCAGATGATATAGATGGTGTGAAAAAAGCTGCATCCATGCTTCACGCTCCCGGATTAAATATTATGTATGGCGACAGTACCGGAAACATAGCATGGTGGGCTTCAGCCAAGTTACCGATAAGACCCGATTATATCGATTCAAAAGAGATAATTGACGGAACTGATTCAAAAAACGATATTACAGGCTGGTACGATTTCTCAAAAAATCCCCAGGCTGTAAATCCTGAAAGCGGTTATGTATATTCAGCAAACAATGCTCCTGCGAAGGTTGATGAAGTACACTACCCTGGATATTATTACCATGGAAATACAAGAGCTAAAGGAATTATTGACGCTTTAGAATCTCAGAAAAATTCATGGACTATAGAAGATGCACAGAATATACAATTGAACGGTAACTCTCCTACATATAAAAGCAACTTTGATAAAATGTTTTTTTACCTAAATGAAGATGCTCTAAATGAGAAACAACTTGAAATGCTTGACAACATAAAAGAATGGAAAGGTACTCATACAACAACTGAAATTGCACCAACAATATATTATAAATGGATGTACAATTCATTAGAAATGATATTTATTGATGAATTAGGAGAAGAAAAATTTAAAACGTTCCTGAGCACAATTATTTGGGAAAGAAGCTTTCCAATGATTCTTGAAAACGAAAATTCACCTTGGTGGAACAATATCCAAACCGATAATATTCAAAGTGCAAGTGAAATAATTACATCGGCATTTATCAAATCCTATCAAGATCTGAACGCCCAGTTAGGTAATGATATTTCACAATGGAAATGGGGAGAAGTTCATCAGGTAACATTCAAACACCCAATAGGTAAAATGAAGCCATTGGATAAAATCTTTAATATTGGGCCATTCCCTGTTGCTTCAGGTAAAGATGCACTGAATAAATTAGGTTTCCCTCTAAATAGCACAGGAGTTTACAATGTAACATCCGGACCGTCAGAAAGAATAACTCTCGACTTTTCTGATATAAAAAACTCTGAAAGCATTATTCCTACGGGTCAATCGGGAAATCCTTTTAGCGATTATTATTCTAATCAAACCGAAAAATATTTAAACGGAGAATACAGAAAGCAACGAATGGACAAGGATGATATTGAGGCTAATAAGAGTGCAGAGGCCGTAATTAATGTATCAATGAATTAATGATTTAATGTAGTAATAATATGCTAGTATTTTTTGTAGGATATATAGAGACGAGGAAGAAAATATGGGGAGAAAAATTGGCAAAAGAGTTGAATTATGATTTTGTTGACACCAGGGATTTAATTGCTGATAAAGCAGGTACTACGTATGGCGACTTGTTAAAAAACAAGGAACTTTACATCAAATTAGAACAAGAAGTATTAGAAGATGTCTTAAAGCTGGAGAATACAGTAATTGCTACCAGTGAACTTCTCCCGGGAAGAGCCGATAATATGGATATTCTGAATAATGCAGGAAAAACTGTTTTTCTGAGAGCCGGGCTCGGGTGTATTATGATGAGAGTGTCAAAACTAAAAAATGAGATACCTCTATTGAGCGGAATTGATCCGGATATCGTTCCTGATTTTATCTCTATGGAGTTAAAACGCAGAAACCCTGTCTATGCAAAAGCACAGTTTAATAAACTTTCACGGGAATTGAAAATGAAGGAGTTATTGGAGTTTATTAATTTATGATTTACTACCCCGATATTTCAATCAGTTAGTTTGTGCTTGTTTAAATTTATGCAACGAATAATTCGTCAAAACAAACTTTATTCGCCTGCAAACGACGAGCTTTCTGTCAAAGCAAACTTTATGCAAATATAAATTATAAGAAATATTGCCGGGTGAAGCTTTGTTCATTTGAATATTGTACTAATTATTTATTAAACAATAATTTTAAATCTTAAATCACACATATCATAAATTAATTATATTTGATACACCAACATAAACTAATCAAATATAATATGAACAATATCGCAGTAATAGGTGCAGGAACCATGGGAAATGGTATCGCACATACATTTGCACAAAAAGGATACCATGTTGCTCTTATCGACATTTCGGAAAAAAGTCTGGAAAGGGGTTTAAAAACCATCTCAAAGAATCTGGACAGGATGGTAGCCAAGGAAAAAATCACAGAAGAAGATAAGGAAAAAACACTTGCAAATATTTCAAAATTCACGGGTATTGAAGAAGGAATAAAGAATGCAGACCTGGTTGTAGAAGCTGCTACCGAAAATATAGATTTAAAGTTAAAAATTTTCAAACAACTCGACGAACTCACATCCGACAGCACAATTCTTGCAACAAATACATCTTCGATATCTATTACAAAAATTGCGGCAGTTACGGGCAAACCTGATAAAGTAATTGGTATGCATTTTATGAATCCGGTTCCGATTATGAAGCTTGTAGAAATAATCAGAGGATATTCTACTTCCGATGAAACTACAAATGTTGTTATGGAGATGAGCAAAAAGCTTGGAAAAGTACCAACAGAGGTAAACGATTACCCCGGATTTATCGCAAACCGTATTTTAATGCCAATGATAAATGAGGCAATTTATTCGCTTTACGAAGGAGTTGCCGGTGTTGAAGAAATAGATACGGTAATGAAACTCGGAATGGCGCATCCAATGGGACCATTACAGTTGGCCGACTTTATCGGATTGGATGTTTGTTTATCTATTTTGAATGTAATGTACGATGGATTCAAAAATCCAAAATATGCACCATGTCCCCTACTGGTAAACATGGTAACTGCAGGGAAACTGGGAGTAAAATCAGGAGAAGGATTTTATGATTACAGTGAAAGTAGAAAAGCTGAAAAAATATCTAAACAGTTTGTTTAGGACCTCATTTCTATTGAGATTGTGACCATATAAGCAAATTTACACGTCATATCGAGGCCTTAGTTTTTTTCTCAAAAACTCCAACCCGCCTGACCGGACGGGCAGGTGAGTTGATGACAAAAAAATAACCGCAACGTAACGCAATTGTGCAGTGCCTCGGCTTAGCCGACGGAAGCAATCATGAACACCCACTATAG
>JBDLJM010000100.1 GCA_039714315.1 Bacteroidota bacterium
TCTACCTAAATCGGTAGTTTGTCCGTCTGTAACTTCAACAGGAACATCGATAGTTTTGTATCCCATAAAAGAAAATTCTATAACAGAACTTCCTGCCGGAACAGACAATTCAAAAGAACCGTCGAAGTTTGATGTAACTCCGTTCATTGTTCCTTTTTGTATTACGTTGGCTCCCACCATCGCTTCCTTCATATCACCATCCCAGGCGATACCTTTAACAATTCCTTGCGAAAACCCTAGTGTAGAAATTAACATTAGTGCAATCGCAGCATACATCTTAGTAAATGTGCGTCTCATAAAAATAAATTAAGTTATAATTTTATGTATAATGTGGTAAAGCCTCTTTAGGTCAACCTACAAACGCAAATTTGTGAATATATGCCGAACGGCATATTTTTTTTTTAATTAATTATTGACAACGATTTTTTAATAACCTGTAATCAATGTGCTTTAAAAACCTTGCTGTTATTGATGATTTGGTAGTTTATTTCAAATCTATATGAAAAATTGTTAATAACTGGATGTGTATATATCTATTACTTGTAGGAAAAAGAGTACATTATTTTGTCTAGCAAGGGGGTTTCGTCATTATAAACAACTACTTGTCAGTGTTTTGTTGGGTTTCGTCATTTTTAAGCCAGTTTTTTTGCCTTTATCTCATTACTTTTTAACATTTCTATGATGATATTGCAGGCTTTTACATAATCTTCTGATAGATTATCAATAACAAAGGTAGTTTTTCCGTTTTTGAATTTTAGGTGAGAACCGGGATTTTTATTGTCAAAATCGAATGTTAAAAACTGTGACTCTATACCAAGATGAGTAAAATTAGATCTCAACTGTTTGTAGAGAAATCCCTTTTTGTTTAGAGAATAATAGCGAGGAGGAAAGAGCTTTTCAAGTGCCAAATCGAATCTTACAGATGATTGTCGGGGAGTTTTAAAAGGTTTTTTGTCCAGGAATGCACCAAGTGTTTCGATGTATTGAGCAATAAGACCGACCGCAACTCTCGGAAATCCCTTTTCGATCAAAGCTTTCACTTCGTTAATCATCCTTTCTTTTATAAACTTTTCCTGATCGATCATTTTAACTAACACTTATAATTTCAATTTCTTTTCCCCTAAAATTAATACTTTCTCCTTTGGTTTTATTCAATAACAAATTTCCGATTGGCGAAATCGGTGATAGTACCATAATGTTGTTTTCACCTGTTTTTATTACTCCTAAACTTGTAGCTAAAAAATAAACCCCGTTCGATGTGTCTAATAATGCGCCCAACTCGGCTTTTTTATACATTTTTTCCGGAGATATTTGCCTTAAAGTATTTAGCTCGTTTATTGCAGAATTTAGCTGTTTTGCATACATCTCCTGCTCATTTTGAGTTTGAGCTCTAAAAGTATGATGCTTATCGCCAACAACACATTTATCAGAATTTATAGCTGAGTCATTGAGAGTATCAACCATTGCGGTTTGTTTATCAACTTTTTCCTGTTGAATTTTAATGCAGGCGCTTAGTATTTCTTGTTTTGTCGGATGCATGGAAGCGAAGGTAATGAAAAATAAACGTCATATCGACCGAAGCGAAAGCGTAGTGGAGATATCTTATGATGGTAACAGAAAGCTCATGAGATCTTTCGACTTCGCTATAGCTCCGCTCAAGATGACGTTGTTATTTTTAGTTAACGCATCTCCTTATACGCATTAATCAACCCGTTTGTTGATGCGTCGTGTGATGAAACCTTATCGTTGCTATTTAGCTCTGGCAAAATCATATTTGCAAGTTGCTTACCTAGCTCTACTCCCCACTGGTCGTATGCAAATACATTCCAAATAACACTTTGAGTGTATATTTTATGCTCGTACATTGCCAATAAACTTCCTAAAACTTCAGGAGTAAGCTTTTTGAATAATATTGAATTTGTAGGGCGGTTACCTTCAAATATTTTGAAGTTTTTTAGCTCTGCAATTTCTTCTTCCGATTTTCCGGCAGCTTTAAGCTCAGCAACAACTGTTTCTTCATCCTTACCAAAAGCAAGCGCCTCGGTTTGAGCAAAGAAGTTTGATAATAATTTTGGATGATGATCACCAATTGGGTTTTGCGATTGAGCAGGTGCCATAAAATCGGCAGGAATCATTTTTGAACCCTGGTGAATTAACTGATAAAAAGCGTGCTGACCATTTGTGCCGGGCTCTCCCCAGATAATTGGTCCTGTTTGGTAATCAACAGGTTTCCCGTTTCTATCGGTTGTTTTCCCGTTACTTTCCATATTTCCCTGTTGGAAATAAGCCGCAAAACGGTGCATATATTGATCGTAAGGTAAAATTACTTCACTTTCTGCACCGAAGAAGTTATTATACCAAATTCCGATTAATGCCAAAATAACAGGAATATTCTCACCAAAAGAAGCTTCGCGGAAATGCTTATCCATATCGTGAGCACCGCTTAAAAGTTTCTCAAAGTTATCGAAACCGATAGAAAGAGAAATAGAAAGACCGATAGCACTCCAAAGTGAGTAACGACCTCCTACCCAGTCCCAAAATTCGAACATGTTTGCTTCTTCAATACCAAAGTCAGTAACTTTTTCTTTGTTCGTAGAAAGAGCTACGAAATGCTTTGCTACTTCTGCTTCGTTTTTAGCCGACTCTAAGAACCAAGATCTTGCACTAAGTGCATTAGTCATTGTTTCCTGGGTAGTAAATGTTTTTGAAGCAATAATGAACAAAGTTGTTTCAGGATTTAAGCCTTTTAATGTTTCTACAACGTGAGTACCATCAACATTAGAAATGAAGTGCATATTTAAACGAGTTTTATAACTCTTTAGCGCTTCCGAAACCATCAATGGTCCAAGATCAGACCCACCGATTCCTATGTTAACAACATCGGTAATACTCTCGCCTGAATATCCTTTCCAGTCGCCTGAAACCACTGTGTTTGTAAATTCCCTCATTTGAGCCAACACTCTGTTTACATCAGGCATTACATCTTTACCGTCGACCATCACCGGAGTATTTGAACGGTTACGTAATGCAGTGTGAAGAACAGCTCTTCCTTCTGTTACATTTATTTTATCTCCCGAAAATTGCTTTTCAATAGCATCTTTCAAAGCTGTTTCATCAGCAAGCTCCAGTAAGATTTTTAATGTTTCCTCTGTTAAGATATTTTTAGAATAATCGACTAAAATATCGTTGAACTTAGCCGAAAATTTATTGAAACGAGCTTTATCAGCCTCGAATAAATCTTTTATTTTAAGGTCTTTTGCCTCGTATATATGATTTTCCAGTTTCCCCCATGCATCGGTAGATGTAGGGTTTATATTTTGTAATGCCATAACTTTATTTTTTTCTGCTCAAATATACGAAGATTTTAATAAATGTATCTAGTACACTTTGTGTTTATAATAAGTATAAAAATACAAAGAAAACCTAATAATATTTTCAACTAAAATATTAGTTACAACTAATATTTTAGTTATATTTGACATTGATAATAAATCAACTCTCAATCGGGTTGAAACAAACACTATATCCAAATATGAAAACAATATATATCTTACTTCTACTTCTTCTGATAGTTGGATTTTCTTCTGCACAAACAATTGAAGTCGGAACCGACTCCTTATCGTATTATGAAAGTAACTATCAATATCTAAAAGCGATAAACTTCATTAACAAGGTTTACAGTAAGAACATACCGCCGGATATAGCAAACAGAAAAGCAATACTGCTAGAAAAAGTCGGAAAGAATAAAGAAGCTGGCAATATCTATTCAGAAATATATGGAGAAGATAGTTTATCGATAGCTAATGGAATAAATCTTGCCTTATCACTAACAAAACAAAAACAATACATCGAAGCACAAAACCTATATGAAAAGCTATATAGAATTGATTCTTCAAACTTTTATCTGAATTCTAATCTCGCTTTATTATATCATAAAAACAAAAAGACATACAAGGCAATAAAAATCTATATTAAAAACCACGAATTGGATAGTACTGATATTACAACTACCATAAATATTGCTAAATTATTTTTGCAAAAAGAGCATTCAGGTAGTTCGGCACATTGGGCGTCTAAAGGTTTGGCTCTGGAACCAAATAACGTAGAACTACTTTACATAATGTCGAAGGCAAAATATATGCAAAAAGACTATCCAAAAGCAACACTCTACCTCGATAACTTGTTAAGCCTTGGAGACACAGCAAAGAAATACATTATTTTAAAAGGTAAATTATCATTCGAGCAGGCAAAATACAATAGCGAAAAATATATAGATGTAATTAGGTGGTTCTCAAAAGTTGCTGATCCTATGAATGAAACTGAGGTTATCCATTATTATCTCGGTATTAGTTACCACGAACTGGGAGAGGAGAAGAAATCAATTAAACACTTGTCTCGGGCTATTGAACTGGGAATTTCATCCTATGTACCGATTTATTTAGAAAAGATTGCCTACAGTTATATTAGCGAGAAGAACTATCAAAAGGCGATAAATACATGGGAAAAGCTCAATCTTCTTTCACCAAATATAAAGTACGACTATTACATCGCCAATATTACCTATACATATCTTAATGACAAAAAACTTGCTATTTCGCGGTATGAAACCGTAATGAGAAAAGATAAATCGAAAGCCACTAAGTATTATGCCGATTCTTACATTAAAATTCAACAACTAAAAAAGAAACTTCATTTGGAAGGTAAATTATAGAATAATAGTTTTTCAACTAAAAAATTAGTTTAAACTAATTTTTTAGTTATATTTGTATTCAAGTTAACTTAGGTTAGGCACAATTGTTGCGCTATTTTGATAGAAGGCCACTGGAAAAATAAAGCTACAAAAAATGCAAAACCAACTTTTTATATTAAACAATAATATGAGATCTCTAACAAAAGCCGAAGAAGAAGTTATGCAAATTCTTTGGGAAGTAAAAGAAGCAGCGGTTAAAGAATTAATCGAGCACATGCCGGAGCCTAAACCTGCTTACAACACCGTTTCTACCATAATAAGAATACTGGAGACAAAAGAAGTTGTAGGTCATAGAAAAAAAGGCAAAGGATATATTTATTTCCCATTGATTGAAAAAGAAGAATACAGTCAGAATAGTTTAAACAAACTGGTGACCGGGTACTTTGATGGAAGTTTTAAAAGTATGGTATCGTTTTTTATGAATAAAAATGATGTAAATACAAAGGAACTCGATGAGATATTAAAGATGATAGAAGATAAAAAAGAAAACAATGATTAGTTATTTATTAGAGGTAACACTTTATCAGTTTATTTTATTGGCAGTGTATCACGCAGGTTTTAAGCGTTATACCTTTTTCGGGGTAAACAGGTTTTTCTTATTACTGTCAGTTTTAATATCATTCCTGCTTCCGTTTATCAGTATGCCGGGAATCGTTCAGCAAAATCCAATTATGCTACCCGAAATAGTTCTTGTTTCCGGAAGTATTTCACCAAAGGAGATTATTGATACAACATCAATAAACTGGAATTTAGATGTAGTTTTATATGTTGGATTTGTTGTGTTTGCACTGCTGTTTGCAGTTAGGATATTTAAGCTTTACAGGATAATCAGTTTAAATTCGAGAAAGAAGGAAAACAACTATATTATGGTGAATCTAAAATCGGAGAATGAAGTTTTTTCATGGTTCAATTATGTGTTTGCACACAATGATAAGTTAAGCGAAGAAACTCTTTCACACGAATTAGTTCACATAAAACAAAAGCACAGTATAGATATTATTATTCTGGAAATTACTCAGGTTATTTTATGGTTTTCACCTGTTATACGATGGTATAAGCACGAATTACAGCTTGTACACGAATATCAGGCTGATGCCAGGGCAAGCAAAGAGTCTGTTTCTTCTTATGCACAACTTTTGGTTAATGAATTATTTCAGGTAAATGAACTTTCACTTGTTCATAATTTCTGGAAGGTAAGTCAAATTAAAAGTAGAATCAAAATGTTGAAAAAGATGAAAACTCCAAAAATTAAAAGTTTTAAGTATTTATTGGTACTTCCATTACTTGCTGTAATGACGTTGCAATACTCATGTTCACGCGAAGAGAATGTATCAGAGGTGTATCAATCGGATGATGTAAATAAAACCCAATTAACAGATGAAGATGTATATAATTTTCAGGCAGTTGATGTTCAGCCTCAGATAAAAGGTATAGATCAGTCTTTTTCGAAAGAAGATAAATATCTTGCATTCCAAAAGTTCATTATGAAACATGTTAAGGATAACTTCCAATATCCTGAAGAAGCTAAGAATAACGGTGAACAGGGTAGGGTTATAGCACAGTTTATTATTGGAACAGACGGTAAAGTGAAAGATGTAAAAGTTTTACGTGGGGTTACTGAAGAACTGGATGCAGAAGCTGTAAGAATTGTGAAATTAATTCCTGATTTAGAGCCTGCACAAAACGAAGGTAAAAAGGTTCCTGTTAGCTTTATGCTTCCTATTACTTTTAAACTGCAATAAACTTAAAAACTGAAGAGAAAAAAGGCTGTTACAAATTTTTGTAACAGCCTTTTATATTTTAATATAAGATCTTTAAACCTCTATCTGACGTCCGATATTTTGCGAAAGTGAAATAAAGGTTTCTGATCTGGAAACACCTTTTATTGTTTGAATTTCTTTGTTCAAAACATTCATCAGGTGGTCATTGTCGAAACATGTTAATTTCACGAACAATGAATAATTACCTGTAGTGTAATGACATTCCAGTATTTCAGGAATTTTATTTAATTCGTCTATTATTCTTTCGTTATCATCGGCTTTATCTAAGAATAAACCAACAAAAGCAGTTGTTTTATATCCTAATACTTTTGGGTCGATATGTAAATGATGCCCGGAAAGTAATCCTGTTTTTTCAAGTTTTCGCAAGCGTTGGTGAATTGCTGCTCCTGATACCCCAACTTTTCTGGCAATTTCCAATATAGGAGTACGCGCATCAGACATTAGTTCCCTAACAATTACTTTATCGATTCCATCCATTTGTAAACTATCCTTTCTCATAATACTCTAATTTGGCTCAAAATTAGTATTTTAATTTCAAATTAAAAGAAAATATTGCGTATTTATTTAATAATGTAAATGAACTATTATCATAGAACCACTAATATTTCTTTTTAGTATTCAGGTAACAGGATATTTTTTTTATAGGTAGGTTTTATTATTCTTAGAATCCGTTTTCTGAAATTTCAGACTCTAATTTAGCCTGTTGGTAGGTAATAATTTCTCCGTCTTTCATCGGAACTACCCAAAAACGTTTTGCACCTAATTTTTTTAAGTCTTTTTTAGCTAATTCTACTTCCTCAAGTGTTTTGAAGTATCCAATTCTCCATTTGTAGTATTCACCTTCTTTAATAAGGAATTGGCCTAATTCTGCATCGGAAGCAGGATTTTTTATTGCCCCAATTTGAATGCGGTAATAAACTCCTGAAGGTATAGTAGTAGAAAGTTGTTCGAGCTCATTTGTATGCTCCTCTTTCATCGTTACTACTTTTTTCTTCATAGTTTTGATTTCCTTGGACTGAACCTGAATTTCCTCCTCTAGTTCCTGATTTTTTACCTGTGCTGCTTCAAGTTCTTCTTCATATCTGGTAACACTTTCTTCATGCTCCTTTTTCGAAACTCCGCAACTTACCATCGTTATAGATAGTAAAAAGACAAATAATGTTTTTTTCATTTTTTATTAGTTTTTAATATGTAATAATATGATACCCAAACATAACCCACTTAATACCTGTATACAGTTAAATGGTGCTTTTCGCTTTTGAGTATTTCACTTTAGGGGTTAAAATGAATTTGGTAGCAAGATAGTATTTTATTTCCATTGTTATCACAGTTGATAACGGTAATAATTATCTCTTAATGAAGGTATTTACGATGAATAATAGTTATTATCTATCAATCCTTTTTTACAAGGGCAAATCGTTTATCGTCCAATTGTAAATACCCGTATTCATAACAAAATAAATACACCTTTCCGGCTTTGGTTTTTACAAATTCGGTATGATATTTTAAGTCAAAACCTTTAGAAAGTAAGGTTGATTTATCAACTGTGGTAGTTCCTTTTGGAGTCAGTTCTTTTAAAATACGGCGGTTCTTGCGAAGAATGTTGTTTGTGTTTCGTACTAAATTGTTTTCATCGCTGTTTAGTTTATTGTTATATGAATTTCTGCAGGCATCCGAACAAAACTTTTTGTCGGATCGTCCAATAAATTCATCGCCGCATTCCAGGCATTTTTTTTTCATCTGTTTAAAAATTGCCGCTAATTGATTTCATCGAATCTTCGATTTCGCGAATTATTTGCGCCGCCTACCGGTCGGCTTGTTTTAATCATTCCCATGTGTGTTTTAAAATCAATCATGAGGGTTTCATCTTTTAATAAATTAGTTTAATCCCCCATAGTGATTACAACATTTCCAATTTTTTTCCCTGATGCCACATAGTTGTATGCTTCATATATTTCTTCAAAAGGATATCTTTTATCTATAAGAGGTCTGAATTTTCTGTTTTTAATTAGTTTTTTTACAAAACCAATGCTTTTCTTTATATCCGTGGGATATGGGAATATTACTTTTTTATCACTAAATAACGGGGTAAAAAGAGCTAAGAAAAGATTTTGGCCCATATATCCAAGTTCGGATGAAATATACGCCCCTCCCTGTGTTAGAAGTGGTTTACATTTTTCAAATGAACTTTTGCCTACAGCGTCAAAAACATAATCGTATTTAATCTTATCATTTGTAAATTCCTCTTTAGTGTAATCAATCACCCTGTCAGCTCCCATTGATTTTATTGAAAAGGTATTTTTGCCGTCGCATACAGCAGTAACATTCACATCAAATGATTTTAGTATTTGAACCGCTGCTGATCCTATTGCACCGGTGGCTCCGTTTACAAGAACATTTTGTCCGCTTTTTAGATCAATTTTATTTACGAAATTATATGCATAATGTACTCCTTCTGCGCTTGCTGCTGCCTGTTGGTACGTTATACTGTCGGGAATCGTTGTCAATGCCTTATTTTCGGACACCGTTATGTATTGTGCATGCGATCCCAAACCTTCATCATCAAAGCCCCAAACTCTATCCCCGACTTTAAAGGATTTTACACCCTTACCAACAGCTTCAACTTTACCTGCAAAGTCTGTTCCTGTTAGAGGATATTTTGGTTTGAACAAGTCTGATATATATCGTACTAAAAAAGGTTCCTTAAAAAGTATGGCACAATCAGTTCTGTTAACAGTTGCTGCGTATACTTTTATCAGGACTTCTTTATCCTTGGGGGTTGGTTTTTCTACTTTTTTAATCTTAATTTTTGGTAGCCCGAATTTTGTGCGGATAACAGCTTTCATTTTCATTGATTTTAATTTTTAATAAACGTAATGGATAGGTTATTTTATTAAAGTTACGTAATAAAGTATTCATTTACAAATAATTACAATTACATATAAACGAATCTAATTAGATAAAAACCGAATAAGGTTTGGAGGCAGATGCACCTTTGTACCATCAAATAATCGAAGTATAACTTTAAATTTTTTATTATGAATTCTATACAGAATAAAGTACAGTTAATCGGGCATTTAGGAAATAACCCGGAGATCAAAAATTTTGATGACAACAAAGTAGCAAACTTCTCAATTGCGACCAATGAATCTTATAAAGATAAAAACGGGAAGAGAGTTGAGAATACAGAGTGGCACAATATAGTAGCCTGGGGCGGTCTGGCAACATTGGCTGAAAATTACCTACAGAAAGGCAAGCAGATTGCTGTGGAGGGTAAGTTGCGACACAGGTCTTATGATGGCAAAGACGGCAACAAGCATTATGTTACCGATGTATTAGCTCACGATATTATGCTTTTGGGAGCTGCTCCTCAAAACCAGTAATTTTTAACAGCTTGGGTTGATATATGTCTAATTATTACAGACCCCTTAATTCCCCTCTCGAGAGGAGATTAAGGGGTTTGTATATACTTGATAATTGCCGATAAATCTGTAATTTTTTTATAGAACTCAGGCCAATAAAAAAATCTATAGAATACACTTATAAGTCTATAAATTTTCACTTATAGGCTTATAAGTTGATTTAAAGATAATTGTTTACCTTTGCACGCCTTTTTAGGGCTTATAATATTAGTTTTCAGGAAAATGACAAAGGATAATAAGATAGAATTAATGGCCCCGGCGGGGAATTTTGATTCTCTTCAGGCTGCTATAGATAATGGTGCTGATTCGATTTATTTCGGAGTAGAACAGCTCAACATGCGAGCACGTGCTACTGTAAATTTCACAATGGATGATTTGGAAGAAATTGTAGAACGATGCGGGGCAAAGGGTGTTCGTTCTTATCTTACCTTAAATACAATTGTTTTTGATCACGATCTTAAGGTGGTAAAAATGCTTGTTAGCAGAGCTAAAGAAGCAGGAATTACCGCTGTAATTGCTATGGATCAGTCAGTGATATCTTATGCTCATTCCATAGGAATGGAGGTTCATATTTCTACTCAGCTAAATATAACAAACCTGGAAACGGTTAAGTTTTATTCGAATTTTGCTGACACTATGGTTATGGCCCGAGAGATGAGTCTTCGTCAGGTAAAAGCAATTGTAGATGGGATAGTTCGCGATAATGTAAGGGGGCCTTCCGGTAATTTGGTTGAGGTTGAAATTTTCGGACACGGAGCACTTTGTATGGCTGTTTCCGGCAAGTGTTATTTGAGCCTTCACGCACAGAATTCATCTGCGAACCGCGGTGCATGTAAGCAGGAATGTCGCAGGGCTTATGAAGTGAAAGATCTTGAAACCGGTAATATTCTTAAAATAGAGAACGAATTCATCATGTCGCCAAAAGATTTGGCAGTGATTAATTTCCTCGATGAATTGATAGAAACGGGAGCAAAAGTCCTGAAGATTGAAGGCAGGGGAAGAGCTCCGGAATATGTTGCAACAGTGATCAGAAATTATCGTGAAGCTATTGATGCTTATTACGAAGGAACTTACAGCGATGAGAAAGTAGATGAATGGATGGAGTCGTTGAGAACTGTTTATAACCGTGATTTTTGGGGAGGTTATCTCTACGGCAAAAAGCTCGGAGAATGGAGTGATACTTCGGGAAGTCAGGCAACACAAAAGAAAACTTATATTGCCAAAGGACGTCATTACTATCCGAAACCTGAAATTGGAGAGTTTTTGATGGAAGCCCACAGCATGAAAATAGGGGACCATATGTTGGTTACAGGTCCCACAACCGGAGCTAAGGAATTTGAACTTACCTCGATGATGGTAAACGATGCAAAGGCGGATGAAGCAAAAAAAGGAGATCAGGTAACTATACCGCTTCCGTTTAAAATAAGACCTTCAGACAGACTTTACAGGGTTGACAAAACAGAGTTTGCGGATAAGAAGTTAATAGAAAAATAATTCTTATCTGTATACATCTACCTCTCTGATGCAGAAAGGGAGATGTATAACTTCCAAAATCCTATTAAAGCGGAATAAATATGGTAATAATAACATTACAACGAAATAAATGTATAGGTTGCAACTACTGTGTTGAGAATGCACCTAATCAGTGGGCCATGTCGGGAAAAGACGGAAAGGCTGTATTGTTGCACTCTACCGAGAAAAAAGGATTCTATACCTTAAAAACCTATGATGATGCGATTTTTGAGGAGAACGTACTGGCTCGGGATAACTGCCCGGCGAAGATAATTACGGTTAAGAAAATTTAATATTTCAATAAAAAA
>JBDLJM010000101.1 GCA_039714315.1 Bacteroidota bacterium
ATCAAATGGGATCACATCACAACAACTAAAAAAAGTAGATGCCCCGATAGGGGTACAGATAAACAGTCATACACCCGATGAAATTGCGGTAAGTATTGGAGCTATGATAATAAGAGTTAAGAATGAAAATTAAAAATCATCTTTATTTCTCCAACTTATATTCTGCCAAAACCTTATATTCAGGTCCACGCTGAGTAAGTTTACTTTCAAAAAAAATAATTTTGCTTATCGTATTACTCTGAAACAAAGTATCATTATTTTGTTCTATAAGTTTTTCAAACTCCGTTTTTTCGTAAATCAACTTAATCCTGGCTAATGTTAAATGTGGTTTAAACGGTCTTTGATCTGTTTCTATACCAATTTTTCCGAGTGCTTTGTTTATGTTTTCTGTTATCCTTTTACTGTTCCCATTGTCATCAATATCCATCCATAATGCGGTAGGTTTCTTTATGTGTCCAAAGAATTTCAGCGTTTGTATTTTTGTGTCAAATTTCTTTTCATCTTCCAAAATGGATTTAAGTACATTTTTTATTTTTTTAACGGTATCAAAGTCTGTATTTCCGATAAATTTAAGAGTAACATGGTAGTTTAAGGGATTCACCCATTTAATAGAGCTTCTCCATAATTTTTTCTTCAGGGAGTCAATAAATTGAATAGTCTTTGCTTCGGTGCTAACCTTATATGCAATAAAAACCCGTTTCATACAAACAGATGTTATGGTTCTCTTACTGGTATAGGTATATTTTTAAAAGTATACCTGAGTATTTATTTCATTCCCTTTTACTTAAGGTCTTCTTTTGTGTTCTCTTTTTCTTTGACAGGAATGCTATCACTTTCTTCGTTTTCTAATTCTTGATTGATATCAAATATCCTTGTTCCATACAGAAATTTATCGTTCCAATAATATGGGTCGTCTAAATCTATTATTTGTACACCTTTCATTGATGATGTGTGTATCATTTTTTTATCACTAATCATGAAACCGGAGTGAGTAATTACAATTTTTCGATTTTTTGATTTATACGAATTTACGAAAAAAACCAAATCGCCTTTTTGTAACCTGGTCTTGTCCGAAATGATTATTCCGTATCGGGCCATTTCCTGCGACCCATGAAAATTCAAATTAATACCAACGTCCCTGAAAGAAGCCAATAGTAATCCGGAGCAATCCATACATTTTTTTTTGCTTCCATCGCCGCCCATACAATGTGGAAAGTTAAGATACTTTTGAGCAGCATTAATTAATTCATCAGGTGTTATGTTTTTAGTGTCGAAAGCCAGCTCAATACCCTCTGATTTAAATGTCTCCAATTTATTTTTTGTTTCACTGTCTGAAAATTTTGAGACAGATTTTTCAAATTCGCTTTGCGCAAAAACTGAGGACGAAATAAATAGGAATAGTACAACAATGTAACTTTTCATGCGTATAAATTTTAAATTAAGGTCACATGGTATCCCCATTTATTCATCTCCTAGTTGGAGCAAAGCTTGCTATATATGGGGGTTTCATGGTGATATTTCTTATATACTTATCTTTTATATCCGGATATAATTTGTTCTTTAATCAGTCACACGTCTTAGCGCGGCAGGTATGGAACTCGCAAATTACTTTGCCTAAATGCTTTTTGACAGCATAATCAGTATCCAATAATAGTAATTTTAATTGAATATAAAAAGAGGAGGGAGGATTACTACGCTATCATTCGCAGATCTAATTAATATCAAATGCATTATGGTATAATAAAGTTGAACAAGCCTGATTTAGGTAAATTTTACATAATAATAAATCTATTATTCTCGATAAATTTAAATATAGATTTTAAATAAGGCTATTGAAAATAAGTATTAAACAGAGCTTACATCATAAAATTTTAATGATTAATTTGATGTTTAGAAAATGCTGTAAGTTTCTATTAAAGATTTACAAATAGCTTTTTTTAAGAATAAGAACAGTAAAACAAATTTATTATCACTATGGCTAATTTAATGACAAAATATTTAGGACTGGAACTTAAAAGCCCTATAATTATAGGAAGTTCGGAACTTAACAACTCAGTTGACAGAATAAAAAAACACGCAGCTGCAGGCGCAGGAGCAGTAGTTCTAAAATCCCTATTCGAAGAGCAGATTCTAATGGATATTAATGCTGAACGTCTTAATAATATATATGATACTTATGATGCGGTTGAGGAACAATTAGGTTATTATCTAAAAAAGAATACAATAAGTAAATATACATCTCTCATAAAGGATGTAAAAAAAGAAGTAAATATACCCGTGATTGCAAGTATAAATTGTGCTACTTCTGAAGAATGGATCGATTTTGCAAAAGAGGTTGAAAGAGCCGGTGCTGATGCGATAGAAATTAATATGTTTATTTTGCCGGCAAATACAGAACAAAAGGGTAAAGAAATTGAGAAAATATATTTCGATATTGCCGAAAAAATTACATCAACGGTTTCAATTCCTGTATCGTTTAAAATTAGCCCATATATTTCAGGCCTGGCTAATTTTGCACAAAGTCTTTCCTATACAAAAATTGATGGATTAGTTCTTTTCAATAAATTTTATACACCAGCTGTAGATATAGAAAAGGAAGCAATAGTCGCAGGTTCGGTATTTAGCAATCCTGAAGATAACAGTATGCCTTTGCGATGGATTGGAATATTGAATAATAAAGTTGATTGCGATTTAGCTGCCTCTACTGGTGTTCACACAAGTAAAGATGTAATTAGCAACTTACTTGTAGGAGCAAATGCTGTACAAATGGTTTCGTCGGTCTTCAACAATGGTTCGGAGCATATCGATAAGGTTCTAAAAGAACTATCGGCATGGATGGATAAAAAAGGATATAAAAGTATAGATGAATTCAGAGGAAAACTATCTCAAAAAGGAGTGAAAAATCCAATGGTATTAGAACGCGTTCAGTTTATGAAGTATTTTTCTGATAGTGGATTGTAATAAAGTTAACGCATCTATATAACACTAAGACCTCGGCATAAGCTGGGGTCTTAGTGTTTTCGTAACGAGTGATAAACGTTGCCGTGTTATGAGTTTTATTTTCATCCCTTATATCTTCGTGGTCCCTCACTTTGTAATTTTTTGTTTTTCATTCACTAACGTATATATTCGTTTACGACGTTACTGAAAACAAAAAATCCCAAACACTTTCGTGTTCGGGATTTTTCTTTGCGGAGAAGGAGGTTATGACCCTCAGAACACTCTCTGTACCTCAATTACCTATAAACTCTACAAAAACAGCGTTTTTGCCCCAATTTTATCACTTATTTATAGTATTAAATACCATCTAAATATATCTTAACTGTCAACTAATCTGTCAACCGTTTTATATAAGTTAAGATGCGATATACATTCAATTTAAAGAGTCCTAAATCAAATAAAGAAACACTGATAATGTTTTCTTCTTTTTTCAAAAATGAAGGCAAGAAATTTGTTTATTCTACAGGTGAGAAGATTCATCCTGAAGAATGGGATTTTAAACTTCGTCAGCCAAATAATACTACAGGGAGATCCACTCAAGCAGACAATCATAGAACCATAAAGAGGCAACTCGACCGCTTTGGAGACTTATTCATCAAAATTGTAAACAAATATAAAGATGTTGATGAGGAAATTACGATTGAACTTGTGAAGGAAGAAATAAACAAGTCATTAAAGAAAGTAGAATCTAACGCAAACAACTTTTTTGCTGTATATGATAAGTTTATAAAACATAAGGAAGAAGATAAATCAGATGCTTCAAATTCCATAACTACTATTAGACGGTACAAGTACAATAAAACACTTTTAGAGCAATTTGAGAAGCACTCTAAATCAACATTACATTTCAGTAAGATAAACAACAATTTTTATAACTCATTTTTAGATTACTGCATCACACAAAAAGGTCACTCTGCAAATACGTTACGAAGAAATATAGGCTTACTGAAAACCTTCCTAAATTGGGCACTTGAAAATAAGTTTACGTATAAAATTGACTTCAAGAAATTCAAAACTCCAAAAGGACAAGTGACTGATGAAATTGCGCTTACGTTTGACCAGGTTAAAGAAGTTTATGAATTTGATTTTTCTGATAATACCAAACTTGAACGTGTAAGAGATTTATTTGTCTTGGGCTGCTCTACCGGAATGAGAATAAGCAACTACTCAAAAATAAAGAGTAACGATATTGTAGGTGGATATATTATTGTGCATGACAGAAAGAATACCGGTAAACAATTGCGTGTTCCTTTAAATGATTTCTCCATAGAAATACTTGAAAAGTACAATTATGATTTACCTGTGTACTCTACTCAAAAGTTCAATGAGTATATTAAGGATGTGTTTAAAGCTATTGGCTATGATAATACAGTGAAGAAGACTATACGTATCGGTTCTGAAGTTATTGAAAAAGATTATCTGTTTTATAAGCGTATTTCATCTCATACTGCTCGCAGAAGTTTTATTACTATTATGAAGAATAAGAAGATTCCTGATAAGGTAATAATGGAGTTTACCGGACATAAGAGTTTGGAGGTTTTTAATAAGTATTATAAGCCTAATGATGATGATAAAAAGGATTTTATGAAGGATGTTTGGAAGATGTAACTTGTAAAATGGAATTTTAAAACTTACTGTATTATTATATTTAGTATATATGGTATGTAAATTCAGTGCTAGTGTAAATGTATTTTACCCCAAAAATACATTGATAAACCATTTTTAACCTAATGAAACTAAAATTACCCTAGTAAACGTATAATGAATGATTTTTGCATTAAATAATGCGATTTTACCCCTGATTCAATAAAATAAACTATTTTTACCCTTGCGAAACTAAAATTACCCCAGTAAATAGACGAAAATGAAAAAAATAGGTTTTACATGGCTTCAGGAAAAACTAAACATCCAAGGTTTTAGGTTGACACATGAGTCATACATAGGAACTACTGACAAAACAGAGTTAAGTTCAACAAATGCTATTATACGAACATTCAAACCTAAATATGATGTCAGTATTGATACTTCTATGTATCATTTAGAATTTGCTTTAAAATACGATGATTTGAATCTGGCTTTTGTTAAAGAAGTATTTGTCAAAGTTGGTCATAAAACGATATCAGACTTCATTAATATAAATCCGAATAGAAAATATACAAGAATTATAGGGTATCTATATGAGTTTACCGTAGGAGAATCAATTGAAGTTAATATAACTACTACTAAATATGAGGATCTATTAAATTCGTCTCGATATATAACTGGAAATATTACAAAAATATCTAAGTGGAAAATAAACGATAACCTTCTAGGACAAGAAAAATTCTGCCCAATAATCAGAAAAACTACAGAACTCAGTGAGTTACTTGATTGGAACATTGGAGAAGCAATTGAAAATTTAAAACAAGAATATTCTCCAAAAATTTTTAAACGAGCTAGCTATTACCTTTATAAAAAAGAATCAAAATCATCTAGTGAAATTGAGAAAGAAGAGCCTTCACAGGATAGAATGGAAAAATTCATTTCTTTACTGGAAGATGCAGGACAAAAGTCATTTGAAGAATCATTGTCTGAAAAGGAATTGGTTCGTTTACAAAATGCTATTGTTGATGTAAGATATACAGATGACGGGTTTAGAGACTTCCAAAACTATGTTGGTCAAACAATGAGAGATTATTCTCAGAAAATACATTATGTATGTCCTCCACCTCAATTTGTAGAATCTCTAATGCAAGGGATAGTTGGCTTGGATAAAAAAAACACATCATCTGAATCAATTATAAAAGCAGTGATGGTATCATTTGGTTATGTATATATCCACCCATTTGAAGATGGAAATGGAAGAATTCATCGCTACCTTATTCATGATATTCTAGTACGTGATGGTATTGTGCCAAACAGTACAATACTACCCATTTCGGCACAGATACTTGCAAACATGGACGAGTATGATGATACTCTAGAGCTGCTTTCTAAGTTGATTGGGAGAAAAGCAAAATATGATATAAATGACTCTGGAGAAATGACGGTTAACAATGCCTCTGAAATTGAAGCGTTATACCGATTTCCTGACCTTACTAATCACACTATATTTTTAGCAAGAGCTATACAAACAACTGTTAATAAAGATGTTCCTGAAGAACTACTTTTTCTTCAATACTACGATGAACTTAAAAATGAGATTCAGAATATAGTAGATATGCCAGACAATAAAGTCGATAGAATGATATTATTCCTTCACCAAAATAAAGGCAAGCTATCGAGTCTTAAACGAAAGTTTTACGAAGAACTTAGTGATAACGAAATTGAACAAATGGAAAAAGTCTACACTCAAGTGTTTCAAAAGGAATAGTATAATTTAAACAAACGAGTTAGGGATCTTTTTGTGTTAGGATGCTCTACAGGTATGAGCAATAAGTAATTACTCAAAAATAAAGAGTAATGATATTGTAGATGGATATATAATTGTTCATGACAGAAAGAATACCGGTAAGCAACTGCGTGTTCCTTTAAATGATTTCTCCGTTTAAATAGGCACTTTCAGAGGTAAGCCACTTTTGACTAAAAACACACTTAAAATCCTCTAAATATCAAGTGTGTTTTTTATATGGCTATGTTCCTTTCACTTTTTTCTGATTTTCACTCAAAATTAGGCATACCTATCCAATCATACTTGTAATTCTATTTTCTAAATTTTAGGCTACTTGTTTTTCTTCAAATTTTCTATCTGCAATTCGCCGTCCTATTTCTAATGCATTTGCAGTGTGGATTCCGAAAAAGATCCAGAGCTTTTCGGTTTTAGCAGTCTTTGCTTTTATTTTTTTTAGATGATAATGTTCTTTCTACTTTAAATCTAGTTTTGCCTATAAGTTTATTAAACTTTCTTTCCCACTTTGTTAACGGCTTATTCTTTTTTGCCTTTTTCAAGATATGGTTTTTTAATTTTTTCTTTTTTAGTAAGTCATTATTTTTCTTCGATTGATAACCTTTATCCGCCTTGAATGCTATGCCTTCTGGTAAATCAGCCGAATCTATTACTTCTTCTAAATTTGTTATTTCATTAACACTCGCCTTAGTTGTTACCACGCCAAGCACTAGGCCTTCTTCATCTGTAACATGATGCTTTTTATATCCAAAATGAAATTTGCCTCGCTTTTTTAACCATCCTCCTTCTTTATCTACGCTCTCGGCATACTCTTTCTTTACCTCTATTTCTTGGTTGTCTTTTCTGTCTTCTGTAGCCTTATGAATTGTTTTTCCTTTGAGACGAAGAGGAGTATCTATTACACTTGCATCTACTATTGCTCCACTCTTTACTATTATATTTTTAGATTCTAGTTGGTCATTGATTTTTTTGAAAAGCTTCTCATAAGCACCTGATTTTGTCATCGCTGTTCTAAAACGACTTAAGGTGCTATGATAAGGTGCTGGTTCTTCAATATTGAGACCACAGAAATAACTAAAAGATAGACTGTCATTTACTCTGTCTTCCACTTCGTAATCGCTTAAACCGTACCATGTCTGCAAAAGACTCATCTTAAACAAAAGCAAACCATCGTATGATGGCTTACCACTAGCACTTTTACCCTTTTAATAATGTAAATCTATAATTGAACTTATTAATCTCCAGTCTAAAAGAGAATTTATTTGCTGGAAAAATTGAATCTTTATCTTTCTTACTCTTACATCACAAACACTGTCTGCTAAGGATGGCTCTTTGTACTTCTTCATAGCTCTAATTTACTATAAACAGTAGACTTAAACTAAAATTAGGAAAGTTTAATTAGACAGAATATTTATGTTTTTTACGCTTTGCCATGCAACGGTCTTCATTTTCTAAATGGCAGAAACTCTCAAACTCGAAACAACTAAAGCGCATGATCTATATATGATATTAGCCTTTCTTTATACTTTTTCATATACGTTTGCTTACTAATTCAAAAAAACCATTTCTGTTTTATTTTCAATTGAATAACCATCAAAACCCAATATGTTTAATTTCCATTTGTTTTTCTTCTTTCGTTCATTTATTAATTGTGATCTTTACTACTCCTACTATAATAATGAATTGGATTTTTACAATTTCCTTTATGAGCCATAAAACCAAATCCCCTATTTACACTTGAGCTTTTTTTATAAAGGATATATTCACAATTATCTATTACCAAAATTTGTAGATCATGAATATCCATTTCATTAATTAGCTGCTCAGTTTGTAATTCTGCTTCATTAACTTCTTTCTCTTGTGTTTGTGGTTGGCAGGCAGTGAATAAAAAAAGTAGTATTGCTGGTATAATATATTGCTTGTGTCTCATATGTTATTATTTAATTAGTTTATTCATTTTTTAATTTTGACTTGCTTGTTAATCTTAAGATTGTGAAACTTTCAATACCTAAACTTTGCGAACCAATACTAATTCAATTTTTTGCAGATTATATAATTCTTACTATAGAAGTAAAGGCTTAAATTAAGCTTCCACTAATTTAAAATATTAGAATAGTAAGTTGTCCAAAATCAAATCAGACAAAGAAACTATTCCGATAAGCTCGCCATTTTCTTCAACCGGAGCCATCCTGAGTCCAACTTTCATCAGCAGATTTGCAACGTAGCGTACGTCCATATTAGCCGGTACGCTTATCACGGGCTTGGTCATTATCTCAAAAACATTAACCTCCTCTGAAATTTTGTCAGAAATAATGACACCTTTAATGAAATCAGGAACGAGTACAATTCCATAGGCATCTTGTTGGTGTCTCTTTTTAACGATTAAAGCTTCAACTTTTTCTTGACGCATTAATTCAACCGCCTCCTTTGCAGTAGCCATGCCATCTACGAAAACTATCTCTTTCGTCATGACATCCTTGGCACTTTGAAAACTTCTTTTTGTATCCATGTTTACTCTTTTTTTTAGTTACTTCCAATAAGTAAATTTATTAAAAAGCTAATTGCAGTAACTAACTCTTTTTAGATTCATGTAAATATGAGGAATCTTATATTTATTTGCTTTAGAAATATTTGTCTCGAGCCTGATCTTTGAATTTTTTCATTTGAGATGCCAGCCCGGCTATATGTTCTACGGGTAAAACAAATGCAATGCCCGTACCCGGTTTATCAAAATTTCCCGCCAACTGTATGACATTCATAAGGTTTTCTACAACGTGTTCTTCTACAAGAAACACAATGATTTCAGTTTGTTCCTCAATACTAAGTCCAAAAAAGGACTTTGCTTCATGCATTCCTGTACCTTTACCAGGAATAACAGTAGCTCCGGTAGCCCCAGCTTCTTTCATTGCATCAACCACAGCATCAGTAAAGTTGGGTTTGACAAAGGCTATAAGTAATTTAAATTGCATCTTTTATATTTTTATTTTTAAACAATCGTTTTTTCAATTCTATGAATTGTGCATATCCCAAAACTGCAATAATTGGGAATAGGCTTGCAAATGCGATAAGCCCAAATCCGTCAACGGCTGGGTTTCTTCCTGGTACCGTGCTTGATAGTCCTAATCCGAGCGCAGCTACCAACGGAACAGTTATAGTTGAAGTAGTAACTCCTCCTGAATCATAGGCTAAGGCAATTAGTTTTTTGGGTGTAAAAAAAGTCTGAACGATTACAAGAAGATATCCTACCATAATATAGATAAATAATGATGTTCCGGTAACAATTCTAAATGTTCCAAGTGCCAGTGCAAAAGCCACTCCGAATGCCACTGTAATTCGAAGCCCCGTTTGGCTTATTGTTCCAGCCGAAACCTCACTAGCTTTTATTGCAACAGCAATAAGTGAGGGTTCAGCAATAGTAGTAGAAAAACCTATTGATGCAGCAAAAATATAAATCCAGTAATACGAACGCCAGTTTGACGGTCCACCTAATGAGGTGCCAATAAAGTCCGGATCGGATAATTGAGTGGCCATGATTTCCCCTACAGGGAAAAGTGCTTTTTCTAATCCCATTAAAAAAAGTGTAAGTCCAAATAAGATATAAATCCCTCCAAGAATCACTTTTTTAAGATGTGGTATAGGTTGTTTTAGCACTACAAGTTGAAAGAAAATAATCACAATTAAGATAGGTAATATATCTTTTAGTGTAGAAAACAATACCAAAATAAAATCCCCTAGTAAATCATTCATTATCCTATTTATTTTTTAAAACCAAAATAAGCCATATCCCATCACAAAGATCATTGGTAGAAGGGAAGCAAATGCAATCAGACCAAAACCATCTGTTAACGGGCTTCTTCCCTTGATTACAGTAGCAAGTCCAACCCCTAGAGCCGTTACCAATGGAACAGTAATCGTTGAAGTAGTAATTCCTCCGGCATCATATGCCAGACCTATGATCTCTTTGGGAGCTATTATGGTCATCAACATTACCATTACATATCCACCGATGATTAAATAGTGTAAAGGCCAACCCTTAAGAATTCGTAATACTCCAATAACAATAGCAAAGCCAACTGAAAAAGCCACAGTCAATCGCAATCCAATAGCATATTGATCCATCGTTTCTTGATTATTTTCAATTAAACCCGCGGCAGAAGATATTATCGAAGCTTCCTTTGCCACAGCAATTAAGGCCGGTTCTGCTATTGTTGTAGAAAAACCAAGGGCGAAGGAAAAAATCAAAAGCCATATAAGGCTTCCCTTCTTTGCAAATGCGTAAGCCATAGTCTCACCAATTGGAAATAACCCAATCTCCAAGCCTTCAACGAATAACATCAATCCCACTATAACAATTAGGAAACCGAATATAACTTCTCCAATTTGAGGAAATGTCTGCTGGATAACAAAACTCTGAAAAAAAACAACTACCACAATTATCGGAATCAGGTCTATAAGTGCAATTTTTAATTTATTCAGTACGGTTATGATGTGATATTTCCAACTCACTATTTTTTCTTTTTTCAGTGTCTTGTGAAGTTACAAAATACAACTAAAATTATTGAATAAATCATTATATATTTTATGACACTAGTGTCCACTTAAAACAAACTGAGTGCCAACTGATTATGTTCGAGTTCTTTGACGATGATTGTAAACCACACATATAAATAATTCACTTACAGGTGTTTGCTACAATAATTAAACACCTAAAATCTGTAGAATTTTGTAGGTTGAACACTTTAATTTTAAATCATCTCCAATAATTGCAACAAGGCAATAATTAATTATTGCAGTATAAATTTGGATTCTGACAGCATTTTCTGATGTTCCCCAGAATGATTTCACTTTTAAATGTTGCTTAATCCATTTGAAGAATAATTCTACTTGCCAACTATTTTTATACAATAGAGCTACCTGTTCTGCTATTAAATCCATGTTGTCTGTCAAGTAAATAAATGTGCGTTTACTTTCAGAATCATAGTATTTGATTTTTTCGTATTTTTTCAGGATGATATTGAGAGATATAGAACCCCGTAAACTTACCAATTTGGTCAACTTTAACACCGTTTTCCTTATTTACCTTTTTAGAATACATTCGTCTAAATTTCAAATTTAGACTTTGCTCTAGTGTCGGTTCACAAGCTGAAAATGACGTTAATTCCTGTGTCACAGATTTGACACAGTCTTTAAAACGAAACAGCCGAACTATCAGTGTTTACTGATGTTCGGCTGTTTTTGGCGGAGAAGGAGGGA
>JBDLJM010000102.1 GCA_039714315.1 Bacteroidota bacterium
TTCACTAACAAAACCGTCTTTGTCTATATCGTAAGATTCAAAGCTTGGCTGATTCTGTGCCATTGCATTTTGACGCCCTTGTCCGTTGCCTTGTCCGTTGCCTCGTCCGTTTCTGCGACCCTGGTTTCTCCCCTGACCTCTTCCCTGTCTGTTCGGACTGAACTTGCTGAATTCTTCCTGACTAACTTCATTGTTCGAATCGATATCAATATCAGCAAACGAAATATTCTGTATTCTCATACCGCGTCCGTTAGTTTTCTCCATTTGATTTTCTCTGGCGGTGTTGAATTCTGATTCGGTTACTTTTCCGTCTTTGTTTGCATCAAGTGTTGAGAAGCTAATCATTTGTCTGCCCCTACCCTGCTGTTGTGCATTTGTGTAGTTTGCGAAGAAAGTCATAGCTAAAACCAATGCCGAAATTTTGAATGTATTTTTCATTTTATATATATTTTTGTTTTTGTAAATAATTATAATGCAAATGTAAACAAGGACTACTCTACTCTTTATGTTCAATGCAATACTTAACATTACTTAAGACTTTTTTAACTCTGATTAACCATAATCGGAAAAAACTCAGTAAAATATATCTCAAACTGATAAGACTATTTAACTTCAAAATTCACAATTCAACATTTCTCAACTTATATTTCCACCGCCTCTCACATTATATACAAGCATAGCTAAACATCTTAACCAACTACAGCTTAACTTTATTTAGATTTATTTAAAATAACTTGTGTATATTAAAAACTCTGACTTATTTTGCAGAGTTATTTTAACTTAATCTAGTTTAATATAAAATGAAACGAGCATGAGAGCCAATTTCTCACAAAGGGGAATGACTATTTGCGAGTTCCATCCCTGCCTGCAAGACGCAGTCAGGCAGGTGACCAAAACATAAAAATTATAAACAGATGAAATACATTTACCTCATATTTATTTTCGCTATTCTATCAAACAGTGCAAATGCACAACTGACAAGCGGCACAACTTCTGATAAGAATAAAAACGCAGCTCAGAATATGCTTTCAGGTAATTTTAGCAAAGGAGTTACCATCGGTGGTTACGGACAGATAGATTACAACCAGCCATTGTATGATAACAAATCAGGAATGATGGATATTCACAGACTGGTATTACTTTTTGGTTACAAATTCTCGGAAAATGTACATTTTATTACCGAAATAGAACTGGAACATGTATCAGAAGTATATGTAGAACAGGCATTTTTGAACTATAAACTTAATGACTATATATCACTTAGAGGAGGTTTAATGCTTATTCCGATGGGATATGTAAACGAATATCACGAACCTACACAATACAATGGTGTTGAACGCCCCAACATCGATAAATATATCGTACCAACTACCTGGAGAGAAATAGGTGCCGGAGTTACAGGAAACATTGATGATATTTCTCTTTCCTATCAGGCTTACGTTTTCAATGGCTTCAACAGCTTTAACGATGGAGGAGTACTAAGAGGAAGTGACGGACTGCGAAAAGGCCGTCAAAAAGGAGCAGAATCGCTGTTTCAGAGAGCAAACTTCTCCACAAAAGTAAATTACTACGGAATTCAGGGGCTTAAAATGGGATTATCAGGTTATTTTGGTGAGACCAACTCCACACTGTTCGACGGTCTGGATAACTCTAATGAAACAGATATTGCAAAGGCTGATTCTTCAATTATCGGAGTTTCGATGGTAGGTTTTGATGCACAATACAACCTAAAGGGTTTCGAGGCTAAGACCCAGGTAATCTATTCAGGATTAAACAATACCGAAAAGTACAACGCAATGACCGGTAAAGATTTGGGCTCATCGATGTTCGGATACTACCTTGAGCTTGGTTATGATGTACTAAGTATATTTAAAGAAGATGCCGAACAACGTATTGTATTGTTCGGACGCTATGAAAAATACGACACACATAATTCTGTTGCCGATATAGAAATGAACAATGCCTATAACAGAACCGATATTACAATGGGAGTTTCATACCATGTAGCACAGGGCGCTGTATTGAAGGCAGATTACCAGCTCAGGGGTGATAAGGAAAGCAACAAGTATAATCCTAATTTGAATTTTGGCATTGGTATTTGGTTCTAAAAATCTTTGGAAAAAGAAAAGTTAAACAAATGCAAATGCCATCGAAATTTTATAGCGGTGACCCGGGTTACTACACAAACATAAAATATTCAGAACAATAGTAGAATTAAATTTTATTCGACATGAAAAAAAACATGGGAAGTGCTGATAGAATAATCAGAGTGCTTGTTGCGGCAATTATTGCAGTTTTATTTTACACAAATGTTATATCCGGTACATTGGGAATTGTACTGCTTATAATCGCAGGAGTATTTGTATTAACAAGCCTGCTTAAGTTTTGTCCTCTATATAGCATATTTGGTATAAAAACATGCCCGACTAAACAAAAAGTTTGATCCTTAAGTTATTGTGTATCAATTTTGCAGTATACAATCCAGAATAACTATAAGCATCTTTACTTATAATAGAGGTGCTTAAATTATAAATTAAGAATTGAAGTTTTTAAGGTGAGAACAGCGAACTATATTTCGCCCGGATGGATGCGTCAGCCTTTGTTTGGGATAGCTTGTGAGAATTATATTTTGGCGGCTGAGCTTTATACCAGATAAACATCAATAAAGAATAAATATATCTTATGAATTTATTATTTAAAACATTTTTTCTATCGGTTTTTATCATTGTATTATCATCATTCACATTAGATAATAAAGCAGATAAAAAATTAAGAAAGGACATTGAAAATTCTTTTGGCATAAGCGATATTGAATTTCTTCCGGTAGAGAATGTTGATGCCCCGGAAGGAGATAATGTATACACAGTTTCGGATAACAACGAAATATACGGATATGCATATCTGGGACAGGCCGACAGCCGGTCGGAGAAAATAGACTACTCAATTTTGTTCGACAAAAACTCAAATATAATTAAGGTAAATGTTATAAGATACAGAGAAAACTACGGTGGTGAAGTTGGCAGTAAAAGGTGGCTGAAACAATTTATAGGAAAAACAAATGGAGAAGATATGACCTTCAGAAATGATATCTCTGCAATTTCGGGAGCTACAATATCAGCCCGGTCAATGACTAAATCTATTGGAGAAGCATCTAAATTAGTTTCCTCCTTAAATGCTGATACAAATGAATAATAATTTCCAATTAAAAGGATTACTGTTGAAGTTTCCTCCACAGCTAAAAAAGCTCTTATTGTTTTTTGTTTCGGCTTTAATTTTTGGATTTGTAATGGGAATGGAAATAGTTTACGAAACCACAAACTTCAACTCTAAAGGCATAGAAGAAAATTTTCTGGGTAATGAAAACAATGAAGATGCAGAGACTCTGATCTTCAAAAAATCGCCACGCGAAATCAGAACTATGATACACAATCACGTATTATCGCTGTCTGTACTGTTTTTGGTATTTTCATTGCTAACCCTAATGAGCAGTCTGCCAAAAAACATTGCATATATCCTCGCAATTGAACCCTTTATTTCATTGTTTTTAACCTTTGGAGGGGTTTATTTCCTTTGGAAAGGTGTGATATTTATGAAGTACATAATTTTTGCTTCCGGTGTATTGATGAGTATAACTCTTATAGCGTCTCTTCTTTTTATCATCAAGGACTTATTGAAGAAGTAGAGGATTATCCTCTCTTTTTTTTATCTATTTTCTATGTTATTCTTATGATATAACTCTACTTCAGAAATGATCTTTTCTTTTACATCTTTCCAGGTTATTTCTGAGAACATCTTAGGCATAGGATCACTATCAGCCTCTGATATATTTGCCATTCCTATTAGAGCATCTTTATACTCTTCAAATACAAATCTTTGATGATTAAACTCTAACATTTCTTCTAGGCTAAAATCGTCAAGTAAATAATAAATATCAATAAAATCTTTTTTAGTTCTTCTTGATTTTACTGCGTTTAATTTCATGGCAGCAATATCTTTCAAAGTGGCCATTCTTATGCTATCAATTATTGTATATTCTTCTAAGAATGGATCTGTAGAGAAATTCATAACATCTATTTTTACATCATGATTATTTTCATAATCAGTATAATAAAAAGTAAATCCAAATGAATATTCCTGAATATCTAGTCTACCCTTACTGTATTTAGTTTTAAAGAGATTTTTTATTTCTTCTTGATTGAAGTCTGTATCTGTAAATAAATCAATATCATCCGAGGTTCTATGCCCTCTCATTAAAGATAATGCAGTACCCCCTACTAGTCTGAAATTATCAAGTAAAGGTTCTTGCATTAACTCTTCAATTAGAAATAATGTTTCTATCTCTACAGTGTTTTTGAATAACATTTAAACTTACTCTTTTTTGTATTAAAAACTATTGAAGCATAATTTAATATTCTATTCGATAGGTACCTTGCATTAATTAATTCATGTTTAATCTTTTCGTTGCCATAAAATTCATGAATCTCTTTTAATTCATCTATTGAACCTTTTTCATAAACTCTGGTAATAATGAATCCGGCATTCTTATTCCAATCAATATCATTGAAGTAAGTATCCCAGAAAACTATTTTCCTAATATTCGGATGAGATTGATTAATCATTTCTATTCTGACTAACGGTCTGACTATAATATATCAGTAAAACCAAGTTTATAAAATCATATACATCACAAAGTAACAAAATTTTAGCTTTGTAGACTTTTTTAAAGCAGAAAACTTATATAATTCACATACTCGAACATGAATTATACCAATAATGCTAATTTGGTGTCATTATTGGTATTATAGACCGGACAACTAAAAGCTTTACTTAAAACAAAGCATCCCAATATCTTCATATCTAGATAAAGATTAACTTCTTTTATGCTTTAAAACATAATTATTCTAAGTGCTTTTTTATAATATTGAATAGCAGCCTCATAGGCTTCTTTCCCCTAAAATTTTTGGAACTTATTTTCCAGAAAATATTATAAAAAAAAGAAACATGATATCCTTAAGAAACGAATTTATTATGGCTCCCGTAAAAACGGGATATAGCGATAAAAGCGGAATCGTCACAAAAAAACACCTTAACTTTTATTCTGCACGAAGCAAACATGTGGGGGCGGTAATTCCCGAACCTCTTTATCTGGATAAGGGACTTCGTGAACTTCCCACCCAGATGGGAATCGATGCTGATGATAAAATAGAAGGCCTTAAATCATTAACCGGCGAAATTCACAAACATGGAGCAAAAGCAATTGCCCACCTCAACCACCCGGGGCGAATGGCAAACCCGAAAATCCCTTACAACTATTTTGTTTCTTCTACAGCTAAAGCCTGCGAAAACGGAGGTGCTACACCCGTGGTTTTAGACAAAGACGGGGTGATAAAAGTTAAAACCCTCTTTGTAGAGGCAGCAATAAGAGCTGAAAAAGCAAATTTCGATTATCTTGAAATTCAGTTTGGCCTTGGATATCTCTTTGCGCAATTTATCTCAAAAGCGGTTAACGAACGTGAGGACGAATACGGAGGTTCATTTGCTAACAGAATAAAATTCCCTCTGGAGGTTCTTGAAGCAATTCAAAAGGCCACCAACCTGGATATTATTGCCCGAATTACGGGAGATGAAATGACCCCGAAGGGATTCAAAGCAGACGAAATGCAGGAATTTGCCAAAATACTGGAAGAAAAAGGGGTTTCGGCAATTCATGTCACAGCCGGAACAGCATGCTCTACTCCACCCTGGTATTTCCAGCACATGTTTGTACCAAAGGGAAAAACATGGCAACTTGCCGACAGTATCAGAGAAAAAATTAACATCCCCGTAATTTATGTAGGTCAGATCAATGAATTTGAAGACATTGAAAAGATAAAAAGCAAAGAAGGAAATAATTTCATTGCATTGGGACGACCTTTAATAAGCGACCCCGACTTTGTAGGCAAATATCTCGGTCAGGTAGACGGAAATATACGCCCCTGTATGGCCTGCAGCGAAGGATGTTTGGGCGGAGTGAAAAGCGGTAAAGGCTTAGGCTGTACCGTAAACCCATTGGTAGGTAAAGAAGATCTGTTAATCAATAAAACGTCAAAACCAAAAAATATCGCCATTGTTGGCGGCGGGCTGGCAGGGCTAACTGCTGCCATAACTCTAAAGCAGCGCGGTCACAAAGCAACCCTATTCGAAAAAGAAAAGCTTGGCGGACAGTTCAACCTTGCGTATTTGCCTCCACATAAGCAGTCCTTAAAGAAAATTGTCACTTATTACGAAAAAGAAATAAGAGATAATAAAATTGAGGTGATCAACAAAGAAGCCAAGGGAAAAGACTTAGACAAATACGATGAAATAATTATAGCCACAGGTTCTGTACCGGCAATTGCGCCAATAAACGGTCTGAAAGAATATTCCTGGGCCGAAATACTGGAGGAAAAAAATATTCCTGAAAACAAAAGGACTCTTGTAGTTGGTGGAGGTTTAATAGGTACCGAAGTGGCCAACAAACTGCTTTCGAAAGGCAACAAAGTTTTCCTTGTTGAAATGATGGATGAAGTTGCCCGCGGAATGGAGATGATAGAGAGAAAACTAACACTTATGGCTCTGCAAAATGATAATGTAGAAATATTTGTTAAAACAGCTGTCAAGAAAATTTCAGGAAAGGAAGTTATGATAGAGGGTGATAACTTCAGTAAGACTCTTGAAAATATCGACCATATTATCCTGGCTACAGGCATGAAACCACACAATCCAATCGGACAAAACGGATATGAAAAACCCATACATATTATTGGTGATGCGGATAAAGTTGGGAAAGCACAGGATGCGATTGAAAATGCATTTGAAACAGTTATAAATATTTAATAGGACTTAAACAGAATTTCCTAATCGGGATAACAGTACTTATTTATTACTGTTATCCCGATTATAAATGACAATATTAGTAACTTTAGTGAGGATATTATCCGATAGTATTTATTAAAAGAAGTGCTATAAAAAATAAGTGAGATGGATAAATCATCAACCAATAAAAACAAATTAGTACATGGACTGATTGCAATATCTCTTCTATTGGTTCCTTATTCGTTGCTCGCTTGTACTGCATTTGCAATAAAAAAGGACAAGCAAATATATCTGGCCAAAAATCTTGATTGGGAAATTAGCAATGGTATTGTTTTAGTTAACAAAAAGGGTGTTTACAAAACTGCATATTCTAAAAAGGCGAATAAACTAACATGGGTTTCTAAATATGGAAGTGTAACCTTCAATCAATTTGGTAAAGAATTCCCCTTAGGCGGGATGAATGAAAAAGGGCTGGTGATAGAAGAGCTAAACTCATGGGGCGAAACACCGAAAAGCGATAACAAATACGAACTGAACGAATTTCAATGGACTCAATTTTGCCTCGATAATTTTGCAAATACTGAAGAGCTTTTAACAACTATAGATAGTATAGTTATCGTTCCGTTATTTATTAATTTACATTATTTAATCTCAGATAGTAAGGGAAATATAGCTATTATAGAATTTTACAATGGTAAAACTTACATATACAAAGATGAGGATATTCCATATCCAGTTTTAAGCAATAATCATTATGAGAGTTCCCTTAAATACGTTAGTAATTTTAATGGTTTTGGGGGCAATATGGAAATAAGACCTGAAAATACATCCAATGACAGATTTGTAAAAGTGGCCTCCGTGATAAAAATGAAAGAACAAATGCTCTTAGATAAAAAAATAGTATTTAAAACTTTGGATTACGTTAGCCAGGAAGATACACAATGGAGTATTGTTTACGACATATCAAACAAATCAATTCACTTTAAAACATCACAAAACAAAACAATTAAGACAATTGAACTAAATGAATTTGACTTTACATGCAAGACTCTCACATCATTTATCGATATAAATAATGATGAAATTGTCATTGCTGAAACCAGTCTCAAAAAATTAGAACCAAATGATAATGAAAATTTGGTGATTGATGTTTTCGAAAAATACAAATACTATAATTTAGGAGAATTAAGCAAAGTCGAATTCCTGAAACTTGTTGAATATGGTAATTCTATTAGCTGTAAATAACAAATACTAACAAAAATATAGTGCATTTGGCAGTTAGTGCTAAAAATGAAGATCGTGTTTTAAATGAAAATAGTAGTAAATTGAAAATTTGGAGCGTTGAAATGCCAAATGAACATAACACTGTTACTTCAAACACATAATTGGAATTTTAAAATTATATTATGGATAATAAGTCGAAAATTATCAGAACCTGGAAAGGATGGACTACTATAGAAAATGCCCCTATCTACGAAGACATGCTTATTAATGAGGTATTTCCTGCTGTAAAAAAGAAAGGAGTGGATGGATTAGAGAAAGTCAGTATATCGATACAGAATAAAAAAGATGAAGTAGAATTCTTTTTGATTCTTCAATTCGATTCTCTTGATGCTGTAAAGACCTTTGCTGGCGAGAATTATGAAATAGCATATATCCCGGAAAATGCACAACGAGTATTATTGAGATATGAAGAAACAGCTCAACATTATGAATTTATAAAGGAATTAATCCTATAAGGAATGATGCCTTTTGCGTAGATTGTGCTTAATTGAAAGCTTCTGCTTTTTTACAATGTCGCAAAGCCATTTTTTGTATTATTGAATATAATATTCAATATATCTTTTATATGTATGAAAAAAGTAATCTAAAAAGCATTGAATAACAATATCGAAAATATTCGTAAGGTAATTTCAGATTATATTGAAATAAATGAGGAAGAATGGGACGATTACTCATCAATGTTTAGAGTAAAACACCTAAATAAAAAAGAGATTATCCTTAATGAAGGAAGTATATGCAGAGATGTGTTTTTTGTTGCCCGGGGTTTGTTAAGAGTTTATTTCGTAGATAATAAGGGTGATGAAAAAACCTTTCACTTTGCTTTGGAAAACACTTTTGCTACCGATTACGAGAGCTTCTTAAAAGGAATACCATCAAATTATTCCATTCAGGCTATGGAGGATACAACAGTAGTATTAATGTCCTTTGAAATGTTGAATAAAGGGTACCGGAAACTGAGATATGGCGAAAAACTTGGACGATTACTCGCTGAGGAATATTTTTTTATTTTTAATGATAAGATACAATCTATATATACCAAAACACCTATTGAAAGATATAGTGATATGAATATTAAATTCCCGAAAATTCTTCAACGCATACCACAACACTATATCGCATCTTACCTCAATGTTAGCTCTGTACATTTAAGTCGTTTAAAAAGTCACCCCGGGAATAATACCAATTTAAAATAAAACTGATAACATATGTTATTGCTGTAATTTACTGACTTACATAATTTTGCTCCGTTATTAATTTTAAATCATAGCACAAATGAAGCAATTAAAAAGTAAGACAATTTTAATAAGTGGTGGAGCATCCGGTATAGGTAAAATTATTTCCCGCTTAATGTTAGAGCGAAATGCAAAGGTGATAATTTGGGATATTAATCAACAAAAAATAGATGAAACTATATCTGAATTTTCAAAACTTGGCAATATTACCGGCTATAATGTAGATGTTTCTGATATTGAACAAATTCAATCCACTGCAAAAAAAATAAAACAGGAAATTGGTGTAGTTGATGTTGTAATAAATAATGCCGGAATAGTAGTTGGCAAATATTACCACGAACATTCAACAAGCAACATTATGCGAACAATGAATATCAACGCAAATGCGCCAATGTATGTTACAATGGAGTTTTTGGGGGATATGTTAAATCAAAACTCTGGGCATATCTGTAATATAGCATCTTCAGCAGGACTAATTTCAAATCCTAAAATGTCGGTTTACGCAGCAAGCAAATGGTCGGTGATAGGATGGTCTGACAGTCTGCGACTTGAGATGCTCCAAATGAAAAAAAACATTAAAGTAACTACCATAATGCCATATTATATTAACACAGGGATGTTTGATGGTGTAAAATCCAGAATTCCTATTCTTGAGCCGGAACCCGTAGCTCTAACAATAGTAAAAGCAATTGAAAAAGACAAAAAATTACTGTCAATACCCGGGTATATATACAGGGTTACACGATTGGGTCAGGCTTTTATGCCGATTAATCTATTCGACTGGTTTGCCGGCAGCGCACTGGGTATATATAAAACCATGGAGCATTTTACAGGTCATAAAAAGTAATAACTTTATCAAACAGCCATTATAATGACAGATACATCACAATATATAATAGAAAATAAGCTGAATAAACAAAGAGAATTCTTTGCGACAAACAAATCAAAAAGCATAGACTTTAGATTAGAGCAACTTCGTAAACTAAAAAAAGTAATTCTTCAAAATCAGGAGAAAATTGAGTCTGCACTATGGAAAGACCTGCATAAATCCCCGGAAGAAGCATATTTAACGGAGATTAGTATTGTTACGAAGGAAATAGACAATCATATAAGAAAATTAAAAAAATGGTCAAAGCCCAAGAGAGTTTCTACCCCACTCCATCTTTTGCCGTCATCGAGTAAAATAATATACGAACCCCTTGGCGTAGCTTTAATAGTAGCCCCATGGAATTATCCATTTCAGTTGTTAATAAATTCCTTAGTTGGCTCAATATCATCCGGTGGTTGTGCCGTTTTAAAACCTTCACCCGATGCTCCTACAGTTGCAAAAGTAATGGAAGAAATGATTTCTGAAACTTATAATAGTAATTACATAACAGTTTTACAGGGTGGTCGTAAAACAAATCAAATACTATTTAGTCAGCAATTCGATATAATATTTTTTACGGGGAGTTCAAAAGTAGGTAAAGTAGTAATAAAGGCCGCTGCCGAAAATTTAACACCGGTAGTTCTGGAATTAGGGGGAAAAAGTCCCTGTATTGTTGATGTGGATGCTAATATTGATATTGCTGCAAAACGCATTGCCTGGGGAAAACTTATAAACGCAGGACAAACCTGTATTGCTCCTGATTATCTTTTTGCACATGATTCTATTAAAAATGAGTTACTGGATAAAATTGAAATGTACATAAACAAGATGTATGGTAATAATATCAAAGAAAGCAGATTCTATCCGCGCATAGTAAATGGAGCTGCAATGAAGAGACTGGAAGGCATTTTGAAGCAGGGGAAAATACATTCCGGTGGAGAAGTTGATTTTAAACACAAATATATTTCTCCCACAATAATTGACAATGTTCAACCCGACTATCTGGTTATGCAGGATGAGATTTTTGGACCTGTCCTGCCGGTAATGACTTTCAGCAATATCGATGAAACTATCAATTACATAAATAAAAATGAAAAGCCATTAGCATTTTACTATTTTGGTAAAAACAAAAAAGCCAAAGAAGTTTTAATGAAAACAACATCGGGTGGAGTTTGTGTAAACGATACTCTAAT
>JBDLJM010000103.1 GCA_039714315.1 Bacteroidota bacterium
CATCTTTAATATCAACCATGTTTCCGTCGAAATCGAAATCAATTTCTCCATACCAGTTATCGCCTACTCTTGCTTTAATGGCAAAACGCATTCTTCTAAGTTTTAAGAGTTGACCCGGTACATCTAATCTTCCTTCCTCTAAGTTTTGTTCTTGTGTTTTACTGTGATCGTAATTATCGAAATAATGTGCTCCATCAAGGTAAATACGGTTGTCGAACCACAGTTTATAATTTCTGTCTTCAGATTCGAAAGCAATAAAGCCTTCTCTGGATTCCGAAGTCAGTTCCTGACGACTTACTTTTTGTCCGTATTGATTGAAACGTACGTTTGACATCAATTGGATGTTAATGTCACCTGTATGATCGCGTGTATTAAATTGTTTAACATCATAGTCTTCGTGAAAGAAGTTTAATGTGTAGGTGTCTCCTGTTCTCTCAATAGAGAAGGTTCCGTCTGCTGTAGATACTGCCTCAAATTTAGATCCTACAAAACGTATATCTACGTTTGGAATTGGTTCCCCTGTTTCGACATCTGTAACTTTACCCTTGTATATTTCCTGGGCAAATGTCGATCCTGATATTGTTAGCATTGCAACAAGTAACAGGAATTTGTACATGTTTTTCATAAAAAAAAATATTTAATGGTCAATAAGTGAGATTCGCAAGTTGTTTTTGGTTTAGTGCTTACACCTTACTATTCTCTTCTAGTTTAATTATTATAAAATTTATTATTTACTACTTTTAATTTTTAGCCTGGACTGTTTTGTAATCTTTATCGCCTTGGGCTGTTTTAATGTCGTTGCTTTGTGACAGTTCTATTTTTGTTTCTGTGTCCTGAACCTGCAACACGAATACGTGTTCCATAAAGAATAAAGAGAAGAAGGTTATAACTCCTGCCGCAATTGGTGTTGTAATCCATCCAATAGCAATTCCTCCCATCACATCCAGTTTTATTTCCTTTCCTCCTTTTAGTAGTCCTATGCCTAAAATTGCTCCGATAATTGCCTGTGAACTGGACACCGGCACCAATGGAATTGCAGGTAATCCTATACTTTGTACAGCATCTGAAAGTCCCTGTGATGAAAAGACGAATAACACCAATGAGTGAGCAAGTACAACTACTAATGCTGCTTCTGTTGACAAAGCAAATAGTTTATTGCCTACGGTCGACATTATCTTTTTGGAATATGTAATTATACCGATTGCGATTGATGAAGCTCCCAGTAGAAACAGCTGTTGGATTCCTGTTAATTTTAGAAATCCAAAAGTTAAATCACCGGTAGGGGCGGCATCGATAAATACACCCATAACGTTTGCAATATTGTTGGCACCCAAACTATAGGCTCCAAATGCTCCTACAATCAATAACCCCGTTCTCAAAAAAGAGTCAAGTTTTATTAAATGTATTTTAGATCTTTCTATTACAACCTTTTGAAGTTGATACAGGATTACTGCAAAGATCCCTCCTAAAATTGGAGCGAATATCCATGTGGAAACAATTTTTGTTAAAGAGTTGTGATCTGTAGGGTTCCCGGTATAGAAGTTCCAGCCAATAATTGCTCCAACAATAGCTTGAGATGTTGATACAGGCAGTCTGTATTTAGTCATAAACAATACTGTAATAGCAGCAGATAGAGCTACCGTAAAGGAACCTGCCAAGGCATTTACCTGACCTAGTTTTCCAAGTGTATGAGCTGCTCCGCTACCTTGGATTACAGCACCCATAATTACAAATATTGAAGCTATTATTGCCGCTGTTCTGAACTTTACCATTTTAGTTCCAACTGCAGAACCAAAGATATTTGCAGCATCATTGGCTCCTAACGACCATCCTAAAAACAATCCACTTGATAGAAATAATAATATCATATTTATTAGATCGTTTTTATTATTGAATTCGTTTTATCGCCATAATTGTAAGAATATCTGCTACAACTTCTGCTGCATCAGATACGTTCTCTATGTGTAAAGTGAAGTATCTTAAATGTATTTTTTGACTTTGTCGTAGGTTGGGTATTTTCTTGAATATTGATCTTTTTATTTCTAAAGCCAGTTTGTCAGTTTCTTTTTCATAAAAGTATACTCTGTGTAATCTGTCTTTTACGGCTTTTGGATCAGTGAAGTATACTCTAACAGCCGGTAGTAATTCTTCAACTGCCGATATTGATAAATCAGCCAACCTTTTGAAGTCATCGTGAATTTCTTCCGGAACAGTTGGTTCTTCAACATCGAATTGATAAAGATTCTCTTTCATCAAATCCATAATATCGTCCATCTTTTCTAACAGACGCATCAGGTCTCCCCGGTGTTCAGGAAGTAGAGAGTGCAGGTATAGTTCGTTTTCAATTTTTCTCCTGAGAGTATCTGCTTTACCTTCCTCTTTTCTTATAGATAAAAGTACATCCTGAAAGGATTTTTCCCTTTCATCGAGATAATCAACAATTCCTTTCTTGAACAGGAGTCCTCCCTGATCAATCTTGTCTATGTATTCTTCTATGTCGCGTATTACTGATTTTGAGCTTTTAAATAATGCCATATTTGTCTTGTTTTTTATATTCAAAAAACAACAATAAAGTAAGGGATTGGAAAAATTAATATTTTCCTTGAAATCAAATTTACGTTAAATTAACATTGAGTTAACCTAAGAAGGGTGTTTAATTCTGGAGATTTCTTGATGAAATTAATTGTGTTTATCAGGCTCATAAAATTGGAGTTAATTTTGTAAGTCTGAAAAGATCAGTGTTTTATGTGTTGGAATGGTGTCGCCTATGATTAATTGTGTTACCTGGGACAGGTTTTGGATCTGCTTGCAAGGTAAGGTAAGTCCTACAGAGACTTTCGTAAATCTATATGTGTATTATCTAAAGGTTAAGAGTGTTTTGCTGGCTTTGTTTTGAGTTAATTTTAATCTAAAAAAAAGATCAACTTTAAAAAAAGTTGATCTTCCATAACCATTTTTATGAGTCTATTGATTAGACATTCTGCTTTTCAATTCAGCCTTGTATGTATTGCCAATAGGGACTTGATCTTCTCCTATATGGATTCTGTTTCCTATCATTTTCTCTATTCTGGATAGAGGTATAATATAAGATTTATGAATTCTAACGAAATCTTCGTCAAGTTTATTCATAAAGTTAATCATCGTATCGGTAATTAAATACATCTTTTCAGTGGTGAATATTTTTAGATAGTTACCGTAAGCTTCTATGTATTTAATATCATCGAGCATTAATTTTAAGTTTATACCATCAACTTTTACAAAAACATAACGGGGCTTTTCACCTCCCCCATCCTGATAGTTTTTTTCTTTTGTCAACGAATCAATAACCTTGTTCACTGCCTTAAGGAATCGTGGCAGAGCTATTGGTTTTAGTAAATAATCGGAAACACCTAATTCGTAGCTTTCAATTGCATATTCAGAATATGCTGTTGTTAATATAACTTCAGGTCTTTTTGTCATAGTTTTTAGTAAATCCATACCGCTTAATTCGGGCATGTTTATATCTAAAAACATCAGATCTATTTCATTGGAATTTAGAAAATTCAAAGCTTCAATAGCATTGTCGAATTTTCCTTTTATTTCGAGGTTGGGTACGTTGTTTAAATAACTCTCAATAACACTTTGTGCTAAAGGTTCGTCGTCTACAATAATACAGGTGAATGTCATAATTTAAGATTTATTATTGTTGCGTATTTTTCTTTCTTTTCTTCAACCTTAATTTCATATCTTCCCGGAAGTAGTAGTTCTAATCTTCGCTCCACATTTTTCAGACCAAAACCACCAAAGCCCGTATTTACGGATTTGTGTTCCGGTTTTCCATTCTCAATTATCATTGTGAGGTTTTGCTTATGCGAAGATATGGAAATTTTGATATATGATTTACTTTTATCGCGATTAACTCCGTGTTTAAATGCATTTTCAATAAAAGTCATCAATATCATCGGAGGAATCCATAATGAGTATTTATCTAAATTCACTTCAAATATCAGGTTGGCTTTAGTGCCAACTCTTATTTTTTCAAGTTCAAAATATTGTTTTAGAAATTCTATTTCTTCATTTAGAGTTACCAGATTTTTCTTAGTGCTCTCGAGTTGATATCTCATCAATCCTGCTAATTGCAGAACAACTTCCGACGCTTTAGGAGAATTAGTTAGTGTTAGTGCATAGATGTTATTGAGTGTGTTGAATAAAAAATGGGGGTTTATTTGTGCTTTTAAGGAATTTAGCTCCATTTCTCTTTGGTGCAAATCAGCACTTCGTTTTTCCATCTCACCAATAATCTGTCTTTTTATTAAATTCATTGAGGCGGCAACGATGAAGAAAGGGAGGTATCTTAATAAATCATCTTTGAAGTTTTCATCTTCAAAAGTGAATGCATAGGTGGTAAGAACAAGTAAACTTATCAGGCTGAATATATATGCTATATACCTTTGTTTCAACAGAAGTTTAGGTATAAGTACAAGGTTATGGATGTAAATAGGAAGTATAATTAATAGCAGTAGTAAAACTACATTCAGCAAATTATAATTTTCTCCGAGCAAATTTCTCAGATATTCATGTAAAAATACTGTATATAGTACCAGCCAGAGGATGAAGTTGCTCCAAAAAGGGCTGTTCCAAATTGTTCTAAAAAACCTAAGCATATTATGATGTTTGAAGTTTGAAGTTTGAAAATTACAACTCCAAACTTCAAACAATTCTATTTACCTTCAAATTTAGCCAATCTTTTTTCTACAAAGGCTGATAATCCTTCTTTAAAATCACTTGTTTTGGCAGATGCAATCTGTAACTCTTCTTCTAGCAGAAGCTGCCGGTCAAAACTATTTGTGACAGATTTATTCAGGGCTTTCTTTATGTTGGCTAGTGCTATAGTGGGCATATTACTTAAATGACTTGCCAGTATCATCGCATCTTCTTCCAATTCATCGTCTGCAACAAATTTATATATCATTCCAATCCTCTCTGCTTCTGCTGCAGGTATTGGTTCTGCCAGCATCATCAGTGCTGAGGCTTTTTGCCATCCTATCAGACGTGGTAAAACATGGGTTCCTCCGGCATCGGGTATCAGTCCTATTTTTGAAAATATTTGTATAAACTGAGCTGATTCTCCTGCAATAACAATATCGCATGCCAAAGCTATATTTGCGCCGGCACCCGCAGCAACACCGTTAACTGCTGCTATTACCGGTTTTTCGAGCTCTCTGATCTTTTTTACTATCGGATTGTAATTCTCTGACAATATTGATGATAAGTCCGGACCATTCGGGTCTATCAGTTCAGCAATGTCCTGTCCGGTACTAAAAGCTTTACCATCGCCTGTAAGCAGAACCGCTCTGATTTCTTTGTTTTCCTTAGCCTTGTCGAGCTCTGATTGTAGTTCTTTAGCCAGATCTGAGTTAAAGGAATTATAAACCCTCGGGCGACTTAATGTAATTTTCTGAACTCCATCAAGGAATTCACTTTTTATAATCTCCATATTATATATTGGTTAGTAATTATTATTGGTTAACCAAATATATGGATTTTTTAAATGCTAAAACAGAGTGTAAACTTCCTCCCTCTGCCAGTTTACTTCTTCTTTCCTTATTGATTTCAGATAGTCATTTACTTTTTTGAAATGATTATTGCCAAAAAAACCTCTATGAACAGAAAATGGCGATGGATGTGCCGATTCCAAAATAAGATGCTTTTCGGAGTCTATTAAATTTGATTTTTTTTGTGCAAAAGCACCCCAAAGAACGAAAATAACATTTTCCTTTTTGTCGGAAATCAGTTTAATAACGGAGTCTGTAAATGTTTCCCATCCTTTTTTCTGATGCGATCCCGGTTGTTTTTCCCTAACGGTTAATGTTGCGTTTAACATTAATACACCCTGTTCGGCCCAATGAGATAAATCACCCGATATTGGAATTTCACCACCATATTCACTGCGGATTTCTTTAAATATGTTTTTTAGAGAAGGAGGGTGTTTTTGCCCGGAACTTACCGAGAAACATAGTCCGTTAGCCTGCCCTCTGCCATGATATGGATCCTGTCCGAGTATTACAACTTTCAAATCGTCCGGACCGCAATAATCAAATGCCGAAAAAATATGTTCCTCAGGCGGAAAGATAGTCTGGGTTCTATATTCGTTTTCCACGAATTCGATAAGTTCAGAAAAATACTCTTTTTCGAGTTCATCTTTGAGGAGATCTTTCCAGGAATCAGGTATTTTCACGTGCATTTTTAGCGATATTTTAGTCGCGGCTTCACTTATCTCCATAATGAGAATTAGTGAGGCCGTGACTCTTTAAAGTTACCGGCTAATATAAGTATTAATTTAAGGACAAGTGTAGCAGAGCGACCAATTAGATTTTACAGGGCATATTGATTTATTAAGTAATAAAACCGAACAGCAATAAAAAAAACCGCAAACTAATTTAAAAATCAGTTTGCGGTTTATTGCTTTGAGTCTATCTCTTAAAGATATTATTCTACAACCAGCAGGAAGTAATTTTTCTTACCACGCTGTAATAAAACGTATTTACCGTTTATTAAATCCTTTTGCTCTACAACAAAATCTTCTTTCACTTTCTCCTTGTTAAGAGAAATTGAGTTCTCTTTCAATGCTCTGCGGGCTTCACCTTTCGATTTTAAAAAACCGCTTACTTCCGACAATGCATCAACTATCGGAAGGCCACCATCGATATCAGCTTTAGCAACTGTTCCCTGTGGCACTCCTTCGAAAACAGAAAGGAAGTTATCTTCCGATAAGTTTTTCAAAGATTCAGAAGTAGCTTTTCCAAATAGGATCTGAGAAGCTTCTACTGCAGCATCATATTCCTCGCGGGAGTGAACCATTACGGTAACTTCTTCGGCAAGTTTCTGCTGTAAAACTCTTAAATGCGGCGCTTCGTTATGTTTTTCAACCAATTCAGAAATCTCATCTTTGTTCAACAGAGTGAAAATCTTAGCATACTTCTCGGCATCGGCATCAGATGTATTCAACCAAAACTGGAAGAATTTATACGGAGATGTTTTCTTCGGATCTAACCAGATATTTCCCGATTCAGTTTTTCCAAATTTTCCGCCATCAGCTTTTGTAATCAACGGACAAGTAATAGCGTAAGCCTTTCCGCCTGCCATTCTTCGAACCATTTCGGTACCTGTAGTTATATTGCCCCACTGATCCGATCCGCCCATCTGGATCATACAGTTTTTTTCGCGGAACAAATGAAGGAAGTCATTTCCCTGAACCAGCTGATATGTAAATTCTGTGAACGACATCCCAACTGTAGATTCAGAGCTAAGGCGTTTTTTAACAGAATCTTTGCTCATCATGTAATTCACAGTGATGTGCTTGCCGACATCGCGAATAAAGTCAAGGAATGAAAAATCTTTCATCCAATCGTAGTTATTCACCATTTCAGCTGCATTTTTTGCATCAGAATTAAAGTCCAGAAACTTTTCCATCTGAGCTTTTATTCCTGCCTGGTTAGCAGCTAAAGTTTCTTCATTTAGTAAATTGCGTTCGGCAGATTTCCCTGAAGGATCACCGATCATACCTGTGGCACCACCAACAAGCATTAAGGGCTTATGGCCTGCAACCTGAAAATGTTTCAGCATCATAATAGAAACCAAATGCCCGATGTGAAGCGAATCAGCGGTTGGATCAACGCCGACATAAGCCGTGGTCATTTCCTTGGCAAGTTGTTCCTCAGTTCCCGGCATAATGTCGTGTATCATACCACGCCACTGCAATTCTTCAACAAAATTTATCATATTATACTGTGTTATATCTTATTCCTAAATATTATTTGGGCGCTCGGGCGGGCTATCCGTTATATCTTTTTTTAGCTTACACTTCGACTCCGCTCAGTGACCGCTAAAAAAAGGATGCCACTGCTATCCCTAGCGCAATTGGATAAATACTGAAAATTAAAATTCAATTTTGAACGTGCAAAGATAGTAAAGCAAAGCTATTTAGAAAAAAGTTGAGCGCTAATCGTTCAACCATTCGAAATAATTTTCTCTGTTTATGATATTGGTTTCCGAATTGCTGTAGGCTTCTATGAAAGTGGCGGGGAATTTTACCTTTTTTCTTGTACTCCATTTAAACTCATAGGCATGCAGTTTACCGTCGTATTCCTCTATATAGTCTATCTCCTGCTGTGTATGAGTTCGCCAGAAATATTTGTTTACATCGATCTTGTTATAGTGATTGTATTTTACTCTTTCACTCACCAGATAGTTTTCCCATAGTTTTCCAACATCGTCTCTCATAGAAATCTGATTGAAATTTTTTATAATCGAATTTCTTATGCCGTTATCATAAAAGTAAATCTTCTTATTTTTCTTTATTTCATTTCGCAAATTCCTGTTCAGCGAAGGCAGTCTGAACACAATGAATGCCTTTTCCAAAAGAACGATATATCTTTCTACTGTTTCGCCACTCATTCCCGTCAGTTTCGCTAACTCATTTGTTACAACTTCACTACCCACCTGAAATGCCAGCGCTTTAAGAAGATTTTCAAGTCCGGCCGGTTTTTTTATGTTCTCTAATGTAAAAATATCCTTATAAAGATATGAGTCGGATAGGTTTGCAAGCAACTCTTCCTCTTCACCGGGAGTTGTAATTACTTCAGGATAGCTGCCGTATATAAGCCTTTGTTCGAGAAGTCTGTTTTGGTCAATCCAATTAGTGTTTTCTACAAGCTCCTGAAAGGAAAAAGGGAGAAGAGTGTGTTCGTACTTACGTCCTGTCAGCGGTTCATTAATTTCGTTGGATAAATCGAACGAAGACGACCCCGTGGCAATTACCTGTATTTCCTTAAAGTTGTCAGCAAATAGTTTTAAAACCAGACCTATGTTTATTATTCTCTGAGCTTCGTCAATTACAACTATCTTTTTATTGCCAATAATTTGTTTTAGGATAGCCACAGTTTGATTCGTAAACATTTGCCTAACATCAGATTCATCAGCATTTAGCCATATGGTTTCAGAAGTAAACTCTTTTGTCAGTCGTCTGGCTAAAACTGTTTTTCCGCTTTGACGGGGTCCCATAATAGCAATCACCTTTCCTTTGAAAAAGCGTTTTCTAATATGTATTTGTAGTTTTCTGTTAATCATTTGGCTGATTTATAGGTAAATATAATATTACAAATATATTATATTTTCAATAAAACCTGAAAAATTCAGTCAAATTATTAAGGTTAACCTGAAAAATTCAGTCAAACTATTGAGGTTAACCTGGAAAATTCAGTCAAATTAATGAGGATGATAGAAATCATTCATATATGGTAGTTCTTCTTATCAACCATTTTGAATTCAATTTGGTATTATAAAAAAAAATCCGTGAACCTGCGGCTGAATAAACTTGCCACAGATTCACGGATTAATTTTATTGCCCTGATGAGGGGCTTTGTTTATTTTATAAAAGAGATACTTAGAAGAACAATGTTATCATTCCTGTTACAACCTGTCCGCTTTCTCTGTTTAGTTCAGAACCCAGAACACTGTGAGGGATCATGTAGACAACTAATGTAGCAACTGCTGCAAATATGAATACAGTACGACTGTTTTCTTTTTTACTTCCATGCCAAAGAGCAAATGCCCAGGCTAAGAAAGCTATTAGTGTTTTATTATCTGTCAGATCGAATCCGAAAGGTACTCCTGTCCAGAATTCACCAAAGGCATATTTCTGCATTAATGGGCCAAAGATAAATCCTCCAATTACCAGAGCTATTAAAGCATATTTCCCAATTTTTTTAAATCCGTCACTATTTACAGCCGCTTTTAGTCCCGCCAGGTTTGATAGCATCATAGCAAAAAACATAAAGAAAATATGCGGAATCAAAACCCAGTCAGGAACAGGATCGCGATATCGCAAAACAATTGGAGTGTCTTTTTTCTCAAAAACACTTCCTTTATCAGTTTCAAATTCTATGTAGTACATTAATTTACCCGCAGCAGGCTGGTGAGGTAACTCGGCAATTAAGAAGTCACCGTCTCTCTTAAAATCTATCGATTGAAAAGACTCTCCTTCAATTACCGGGTAATTTTTATAATGAACTTTCCCTGATACTTTTTTATCAGATATTTCAATCTTTATTGGAGCTAAATACTCTCCGTCGTTGGAGCGTCGCAGTTTGTAACTATGTTCGGTTCCATTTAATTCAGTTTTCATCCAATCAGGATGGGTAGGACCTACCAATTTCTGATAAACAGAAGCAAAAATGGTAATTAGAATAGCTATGGACCAAAGAACATATTTGTTTTTCATATAATTCGTGTAAAGTTCGTTGTGTATGTAAAGTTTCAACAAATATATGAGAACTGAACATAAAAACACGATCTAGATCATAAATTTGATCTGGACCGCGATAGTTATAATTTATAAATCTGTAATTTTTTTTGAAATATCAGACAGGATATAGTTCTGTGCTTTTCTTCAGTTTTTCAAGGATGAATTCCGGAGTTCGGCGAACTTTATGGCTTTCACTGTCAATAAATGCACAACTTACCATGGCGTTGTTAATAATATTGCCTGAAGAATTACTAATATTAAATTGAAAGCTAATCTTTACCGAAGACAATTCTTTAATAGTGGTTGTGACTGTTAATTCGTCATCGTAAAATGCTGGTTTAATAAACTTACTTTCAAGTTTAATTACCGGCATAAAAATTCCTTTAGATTCTATTGTCGAATATGGAATACCCAACTGTCTCATTGTCTCCCAACGTGCATTCTCATAATATTTAACATAATTAGAATGGTGAACGAAGCCCATTTTGTCTGTTTCGGAGTATTTTACTCTGAATTTGTATTCGTGGGGTGTCATTACTGTTTAATGTCTGCATTGGTGATTAGATCCTTCGGCGTGGTGATGGTCGTGTGTTAAGCAGAATACTCCCGAATCAATAATACCTTCGCTTAAATATTCATTCACAACATCGGTTATATTGCCTTTACAGCCTCTTACAACTTTAATCCCCTGAGAACTAATTGAATTTACAGCTCCTCGTCCCATGTTTCCGGCAAGCATTGTGTCAATGCCCATTTCTATAAAAGTTTCTGCAATATTCGATTTACATCCGCAGGAATCTGAGGCATCAAAATCAGAGATACTCTGAATCTTATTATCATCCGAAATATTTACAATCGCGTAGCTGTTACATTTTCCGAAATGTGATTCTACGCTGTTTCCGTTTGCAGGTATAGCTATTTTCACTTTATGTAATTTTATTTCCTGCAAAGTTAAGGTACTTAGGTAGATAATAAGTATGATTGTGAACATATGTTCATAATAAAATAGCTGATATTTACCCAGCTTTAGAAGAAAAATT
>JBDLJM010000104.1 GCA_039714315.1 Bacteroidota bacterium
AAGTTCAAAGTCTAAAGTTCAAAGTCTAAAAAAAAACAGACCTCCAAAGTTTAATGAAAAACTTCGAAGGTCTGATATTGTTAACTCCAAGTACCTCATCCTATCCCCTTACAGAGAAATTAAGTCTCGGTTTATCCTCATCGTCCATATAGCTTTCTATAGGTTCGCAGGCACAAACTAAGTTTCTGTCTCCGTATGCATCATCAACTCTTCTTACCGCAGGCCAGAACTTGTTTTCAGCAACCCAGTCGAGCGGATAAGCTGCCTGTTGACGGGTGTATGGTAAATCCCATTCGTTGGCAGTAATTAATTCCAGAGTGTGGGGTGAATTTTTTAATGGATTATTAACTTTATCACAACTACCGTCTGCAATCTTTAGGATTTCTTTTTTGATAGAAACCATGGCCTCAATAAATCTGTCGAGCTCAGGTTTGCTTTCACTTTCTGTTGGTTCAACCATTAAAGTTCCCGCAACAGGGAAAGAAACTGTTGGGGCGTGGAAACCGTAGTCCATCAATCGTTTTGCAATATCTGTTACTTCGATACCGTGCTCTTTAAACGGACGTGTATCAACTATCATTTCGTGAGCTACCCTGTCAGCATTTCCTGTGTAAAGAATTTCGAATTCTTTAGCCAATTCCGATTTCATGTAGTTAGCGTTCAGAATTGCCATTTTTGTACTGTATGTCAATCCTTCTTCTCCCAACATACGTATGTAGCTGTAAGAAATAGAGTGTACCAAAGCCGATCCCCATGGAGCTGAAGAAATAGCTGTAATCGCATTTTTTCCACCTGTATTTACAACCGGGTTAGACGGAAGGAACTGTACTAAATGTTTGGCAACTCCGATTGGTCCAACTCCCGGTCCTCCACCTCCGTGAGGTATAGCAAAAGTTTTATGAAGATTTAAGTGACAAACATCTGCGCCAATTTCACCCGGGCTGGTAACTCCAACCTGAGCATTCATGTTGGCTCCGTCCATATAAACCTGACCTCCGAAATCGTGAATTGTTTTCGTAATCTCTTTTATCGGACCTTCATAAACTCCGTGAGTAGACGGGTATGTTACCAATAAACAAGCAAGATTATCTTTATGTTTTTCTGCTTTTTCTTTTAAGTCTTCTACATCTATATCTCCCTTTTCAGTTGTTTTTACAACAACTACATCCATACCGGCCATTACTGCCGAGGCAGGGTTGGTACCGTGTGCTGATGCAGGTATTAGAGCTATATTTCTGTGTTCTTCTCCAATCGACTTAAAGTACTCACGAATTACCATCAATCCGGCATATTCGCCTTGTGCTCCAGAGTTTGGTTGCAATGTAGTAGCTGCAAATCCGGTAATTTCACTTAGATAATTTTCAAGTTTTCTGAAAAGTTCGTGGTATCCTGAAGCTTGATTTCTGGGAACAAATGGATGAATATTTCCCCATGACGGCCATGATAACGGAAGCATTTCAGTAGCAGCATTAAGTTTCATAGTACATGATCCAAGAGGAATCATAGAGTGGTTTAATGCCAGATCTTTACGCTCGAGTTTCTTGATATATCTCATCATATCAGTTTCAGAGTGATATGAGTTGAATACCTCATGTGTCATGAATTCTGAAGTACGAATAAGACTCTCGGGAATTTTTACTCCACTGGCATCTGTTGTGTATACCTGAGCACATTCAACATGTTTTGCTTCTGCAAGTACATCAAGTATTTCATTTACATCAGATAATGAAGTTGTTTCGTTTAATGATATGCCAATTTTGGTATCATCAATATACAGGAAGTTTATCTTTTTCTGTTCTGCTAAACGTTTAACAGGTTCACTTGACTCCCCGCTTGGGTGCATTTCTTCGCCTAAATCAATAACTAAAGTGTCGAAGTAATACTTGTTAAGTTGTTTGAAGCCTAATCTTTCAATGCCTTTTTCAAGTGTCTTGGCTAAGTCGTGAATTGTATTGGCAATGAATTTAAGACCTTCAGGTCCGTGATATACCCCGTACATCCCCGACATTACTGCAAGCAGTACCTGAGCTGTACAAATATTAGAAGTAGCTTTTTCTCTTTTAATGTGCTGCTCTCTGGTTTGTAAAGCCATACGCAAAGCATGGTTTCCGTCAGCATCTTTCGATATTCCTATGATACGTCCGGGAATATGTCTTTTATATTCTTCTTTAGTTGCAAAATATCCTGCGTGAGGTCCTCCGTAACCTAATGGTAACCCAAACCTTTGGCTTGATCCTACAACCACATCAGCTCCCCATTCTGCTGGAGGTGTTAGTATAGAAAGTGATAATAAGTCGGCTGCAACGGCAACTTTTATTTCACTTTCTGATGCTTTGTTTACAAAGTCGGAATATTCATAAATTTCTCCGTTTTTTGCAGGATACTGTAGAATGGCACCGAAGAAATCCTCTGTTAACTCAACTGTTTCGTGATTACCAAATACAAGTTCTATTCCAAGTGGGGTAGAACGTGTTTTTAATACATCAATTGTTTGTGGTAATACTTCTTTTGAAACAAAAAATTTATTGGCTCCGGCCTTTTTCTTTGCCCTTGAACGGGAGCTTAGAAGCATTCCCATTGCTTCGGCAGCAGCAGTACCTTCATCTAATAAAGAAGAATTGGAAATTTCCATTCCTGTAAGGTCCGAAACCATAGTCTGGAAATTAAGTAATGCTTCCAGTCTTCCTTGTGCAATTTCGGCCTGATATGGGGTGTAAGCCGTATACCATCCCGGATTTTCGAATATATTTCGTTGAATAACACCGGGTAAAACCGATGCGTTATATCCTAAACCGATATATGTTTTGAATATTTGATTCTTTCCGGCCAGACTTTTGATGTGAGTCATGTATTCAACTTCCGATAAAGGCTCGGGTAAGTTGAGTTTTTTTGGAAGAAGAATATCATCAGGAATAGTTTCATAAATAAGGTCGTCCATTGAATTAACGCCTATTGATTCTAACATTTTTGTCACATCTTCGTTCATTGCCCCAATGTGACGGTATAGAAATTTTTCAGTTCTCATTACGTAAAGTTGTGTTATAATAATAAACTATAATTTATATGGTGCGAATTTAGTGAAATAAAAACTAAAATCAGCAATATTTGACAAAGTGTAATTACTTGTTTTTTACTTTTTTTATCCGGCTTTTGTATTTTATAAGTATGTGATTTCCTTGAGATTATTCTTTATATCTTTGCCGACTCTTATGGTAAATAGAATTAGATCGGTAATAGAAGATAGTAGTTTGTTTGTTGCACTCGGTGTTTGGAGCTTAGTGAAGCTTACCGGAGTGCTTCATTCAGTAGATGTTGATAATTTTTCCATCTTTTCATTCTTCTCGACTCTATTGGTTTATTCATTTTCAATCTTGTTTTCTTCCGGTAGGCTTAATGGGTTTAAATCACTTTTATCAATTGATAAATTATTGGTTCAGAAAACCGTATTCTTCATTTCTGCTTTAGTACTTCCTTTTTTTTTATTAAAGTTTAGCGTAGAGCTTATGTTGATGTTGATTCCATTAGGGGTAGTGTCTTTTCTTTATCCTGTTGAGATAATAAGTGAAAAGAAGAAAGGAATAGCCTTAAGGGAATTTCCGTATGTGAAAATATTTTTGATTGGTGTTTCGTGGGGCATAGTAACTGTAGTGTTGCCACTTTTTGAGTCGGGTGCAGATGTGAATTTATCAGTACTGACTGAAGCAATTGTAAGAGCTATGTTTGTTGTAGCAATTACTATTCCTTTCGATGTGAGAGATGTTTATTCTGATTCGCCTGAGATGAAAACTATTCCTCAGAGATTAGGAGTTGTAAAGGCTAAAATATTGGCTTACTTTTTATTACTCATAAATTTTGCTTACTATGTTTTTATGGGGCAGTTAGGGCTTAATTCGTTACTGCTGATTTTAATTACATTATTTGTAACATCCATTTTAGTAAGATATTCAGACTCAGACAAACCGCATTACTATTATTCTGTTTTTATGGAAAGTACATCTGTGATGTTGTTTTTTAGTATTTATATTTAATTTTTTTCTACTCCGTTTATAACATTTCAGAATAATAATAAATTGTAAATTTAGATATTTTCTACTTGAATAATTTCAGTTAAATGAATCTATAAGAAATGAAGCAGTTTAAAATAACAAAGAAATCAGGAGAGCAGGTTTTGTTTGAAGAAAGCAAGTTGCGACTATCTTTGGAAGGATCAGGAGCGGATCAACAAATTATTGATAAAGTTATTGAAGAGTTATATTCGTATGCCAAGGATGGGATGTCAACCCATAAGGTTTATAAGATTGCGTATTCTATTTTAGTTAAATTATCTAATAGAACAGCGGGACGTTATAGATTGAAAAATGCAATAATGGAATTGGGTCCTACCGGTTATCCTTTCGAGAAATTTGTTGGAGCATTAATCAAAAGTCAGGGTTTCGAAATAGATACCGGCCAGATAATAAACGGGCGGTGTGTACAGCATGAAGTAGACGTTGTTGCCGAGAATGAGGAAAAATTAATTGTGGTGGAATGTAAATTTCATCAGGAAGGAAAATCAAAAAGTGATGTAAAAGTACCTATGTATATTAGTTCAAGATTTGATGATATATTTAATCAATGGAAAAAAGAGGGAAAAATAAGAGGTCGGAAATATGAAGGTTGGGTGGTTACAAATACCAGATTCACTGGTGATGCCGAAAAATTTGGAAAATGCAATGGTTTAAAACTGCTATCATGGGATTACCCTAGTGGAAATAGCCTTAAAAATATTATAGACAAATCGGGACTACATCCTCTTACGAGTATTAAGAGTCTTACGCGTAAAGAGAAAAAAAATATACTGGATCAGGGAGCTGTTCTTTGCAAAGAATTAACAGAAGAATTGCTTGTTAAAAGTAATATCAATAGCCGTAAGATTAAAAAAATCCTGCTTGAGGCTAAAAATATATGTGAATTATTGTGATCTGAAAAATTTAAACGTATGAAAAATATAAAGGAAGCTTTTAAGGGGAATAGAGAATCGTGGAATAAACGCGCAGAAATACATTTTGATTCTGAGTTTTATGATAATAAGTCTTTTCTTAAAGGTAAAACATCACTTAAAGAGATCGAATTATCGGAGTTGGGAGATATTAACGGTAAGAAGCTACTGCATCTTCAATGTCATTTTGGACAGGATACTCTTTCGTTCTCGCGTATGGGTGCGGAGGTAACCGGAATTGATTTGTCGGATAAGGGCATTGATTTTGCAAATAAGTTAAAAGAGCAGGCAGGTTTAGATGCTAATTTTATTGTTTCGAATATTTATGACCTTAAAGATAATCTTGACGAAAAGTTTGATGTTGTTTATACGTCGTATGGGGTTTTAGGGTGGTTGCCCGATTTAGATAAATGGGCAAATATAGTTTCACATTTTTTAAAGCCAAACGGAGTTTTTTACATTGCTGAATTTCACCCGATTGTTTGGACCTTTGATGAGAAATTTGAAAATATAGCATATCCATATCAAAAAAGTGATGTAATAATAGAGGATATGAATAATACTTATGGCGATAAAAATGTAGAAGTGGAGCTCAGGGACTATATGTGGAATCACGGTTTGGGAGATGTGATAAATTCACTGATAAATAGCGGGCTGGAGGTAGAGTTTGTTAATGAACACAATTTCTCGCCATATAATGTTTTTGATGGAGGTATCGAAGTTGCTAAAGACAGGTTTATGATAAAAGGAATTGAAAATATGATTCCTTTGGTTTATTCAATAAAGGCAACCAGGAAAAGTTAGTTTTTAGTTTCTGTCAATAATTTCTTTGCTTTACTGTGGATAGAATAGGAGTAGGGGAAGTCTGCTAACTCTAAACATTTCTCCAGTGCTACTCTTGATTTTTTTATATTGTTTTTAATCAAATACAATTCACCAAGTTTTAAATAAGCATTTGCCTGATAATGCAATTTATTGTTGAACTGAAAAGCGGTGCATCTCTTGTAATTTTCAATTGCCTTGTTGTAATCGTTTAATTTATAGTAAATACCGGCAAGGCGGTAATAGTATATAATGTAATCGTTTGAGTTTTTACAAATATGCTCTCTGTTTTTGCTTAGAAGTGTCTTTTTGGCTTCATTGTAATTTCCTCCATCATAAATCAGTTGTGCTTTAACCAGTGTTGGATTGTCTAAAAACAAAACCTCGTTTTCGGCTGATTTATCGGTTTCACTAATTGAATTTATTTTTTTGTCGAGAGTTTTATATTTATAATGCCTGTATTTCTGAGTATTTCCCTTTATTAGTTCTAAATACGAAAGATACCTGTAGCCGGACTTTTTAAAATCATCTGTTTTGGCATTTTCAATAAATTCAAATAAGTATTTTTTGGCTCTGTTGTCGATTTCAAAAGTCAGCAGTTTTCCCGTAAAGTAGTTTAAGTAGTTAAACTTATTTTTCCATAGAATTTCATTTTGTATCAGAAGGTCTCTGGCTTCTTCGATCTTCGAATCCTTATATAGTAAATAAGATTCATAGTAAAGTAGAATAGGGTTTTTGTGGTAGTTTTTAATTTCATCAGAAATTCTCACAGAATTAACATCTCCAAATTCTTTTATGGCAAAAACATAGATAAATTTCTCTTTGTCTTTCATGAAATCGTAACTGCTATCTTTATTCTGTCTGATAGATCTTTCAATTTCTTTTATTCCTTTTTTATAGTTGCCTTCAAGTCCGAAAAATGCGGCAAACGATTTATAGTTGTCAGGAATTTGGCTAAAAGTACATAGTTGAAGTCCGTTTAGGGTGTGGATAGGGGAGAAGTCAGGGTGTATTTCTATTATTGAGTTTGTTAGTTTCGCAGCTTTGTAGATATTGAGTACACTATTCATATTGTGTCCTATCTTGGCATTTACAAGTGATTTCATCATCAGTATTTCTACCCTGTAAAAATCAAGCCATACTGACTTTAAAGGTGAAAGATTAATTTTTTCAAGAAAGTATGATAAAGAATCTGCCTGAATCTCATCTTTTTCAAAATCATTAAGCATGATCTTTGTAAAGTGAGATTGGGCTCTTATGTATGCTTCTGTGGGGGTAATTTTGTTTTTTTGAGCTGATAATATAGAGTCTGATTTGCTGAAGTTTAATGATAATGACTCATTATAGGCTTGTTTATATGCAGGATTCCACAGATTTTGCGCGTTTGCAGACAGGCTAATAAAAGATATGAGGAGAAAAAGTGCGGAGTGTTTCAATTGATATCGGGTATAACTTAATTATCACCAAATATAGAAAAAGCTGCCAATTAATTGACAGCTTTAATATTGTTAAAAAAACAGAATGTTTACTTAGTCTATAGAAGTAAACATAGCTTCCATTTTTTCTCTTTCTTCGTTTGCAAGGGCAGGATCAACTAAAATCCTTCCACTGTGCTCGTCAATAATTACTTTTTTTCTTGTAGCAATTTCCAATTGACGTTGTGGTGGTATAGTGAAGAATGAACCTCCTGAGGCACCACGTTCAATACTTACAACAGCTAAGCCGTTACGAACATTCTTGCGAATTCTTTTATAAGCAAAAATCAGTCTTTCTTCAATAAGCAGACCAAATTCCTCAGATTTAGCTAGCAAGAACTCTTCTTCGCGCTGAGTTTCGGCTAAAATACCATCAAGTTCATCCTTTTTGTGTTGAAGATGACCTTTTCTAGTATCAAGCTTAGTGTTGGTTTCTTCAATTGTTTGTTTCTTCTGAATGATTTTTGCCTGGTATTCACCAATTCTTTTTTCCGAAAGTTCTTTTTCTAAACTTTGAAATTCCATTTCTTTCGAAAGAGAATCGTACTCACGGTTGTTACGAACATTCTTTTGTTGCTCTTCGTATTTAATAGAAAGCTTATCAGCCTCTTCAATACCGACTTTCTTCTCCTTAATGTCGTTTTCTAAACCAGTAATGTCGGTTCCTAATTTTTCAAGACGAGTTTCCAAACCTGTAATCTCATCTTCTAAATCCTCTACTTCCAGAGGTAATTCACCGCGTACACTACGGATTTTATCGATTCTTGAATCAACCAGTTGTAGATCGTAAAGTGCTCTTAACTTCTCTTCTACTGTGATTTCTTTATCGTTTGCCATTTACAAATAATTGATTGGATTTGTATTTAATTCAGATAAAACGACTGCAAATTTAGTGATTTTTTTGCTAAGATATTCAAACAAAAGGTTTTTTGTGAACTGTTCACTTTCATAGTGCCCGATATCGGCAATAATTATCTTGTCTTCGGCGCCGTAAAATTCGTGATATTTAAAATCTGCAGATATAAAAACGTCCGCTCCTGATGCTATAGCTGACTTTGTTGCAAAACTTCCCGAACCGCCAAGTACAGCTATTTTTTTTATTTCCTTTCCTGTAAAATTACTGTGTCTTATACATTTTGTCGGCAATTTTTCTTTTAAATATTGAAAAAAATCAATTTCCGGCATAGGATTTTGTAATTCTCCCGTCATTCCAAGGCCGATTTGTTGGTTTTGATTGTCTAAAGTAGTTATCTCGTATGCAACCTCTTCATAGGGATGTACTTTTATCAGAGTGTTTAATATTTTTCTTTCTAAATGAGCCGGGAATGTAATGTTAATATTGCTCTCTTTTTCTATATGCAAAACTCCTTTCTCTCCAATAACCGGATTTGACTCCTCATTACCTTTGTATGTTCCATTTCCTACTATGTTGAAACTGCAATTATCGTAATTGCCAATAGTTCCAGCTCCACTTTCGAATAGTGCTAACCTCACTTTTTCGGCATTCTCAGCAGGAACATATGTTGACAGCTTTTTAATTGTATTTTCTTTTGGAAGTAATATTTGTTTATTTACTGCTCCGAGCTTTTGTAGTACAATGTCGTTTACACCTTGCCACGATACATCTAAGGCCGTGTGTATAGCGTATATGGCAATATCGTTTTTTATAGCTTTAATAACTGTTTTTTCCACATAGTTTTTTCCTGTGATTTTTTTTAATCCGGAAAAAATTATCGGATGGAAGCTTACTATCATGTTTAAGCCTTTCTCAACAGCTTCATCTACAACCTTTGGTAAAGTGTCGTGAGTTATTAGTATTCCCGTTAGTTTTGCATTTGGGTCACCTACCAGTAAACCAACGTTGTCGTAGCTTTCTGCGTAAAAAGTTGGTGATAGCTCTTCCAGTAAATTAATTATCTCTTTTATCTGCATAGTTATGGCGGAAAAATATTACAAACGGTACGTCTGTTATATGTTTCTCTGTTTTAAGTTGTTGATAAGTAGGTTGATAAATGTATTTTATCAATTATTGTTTTAAAACAATAGTTCCAAAAGAATTGATATATTCACATAGCCTAAAAAATTACATTGCAAATTACATGATTTCGGGAATATAATAAAATCAATTTGAAATCAATGAATATCATTCGATTTATACTTTTGCCTTTTTCTGTTCTCTACGGATTAATTACATATCTGCGAAATAAATTTTATGATTTTGGCTGGTTTAAAAGTACAGAATTCGATTTGCCTGTTGTTGCTGTTGGTAATTTAAGTGCAGGAGGAACAGGTAAAACACCTCATATTGAATATTTAATCAGACTGCTTAACGACAAGTACCATTTGGCTACTCTTTCACGGGGGTACGGGCGAAAAACCAAAGGTTACTTTATCGCTGATAAATTTACAAATGCGAGTGATATTGGTGATGAACCTATGCAGTTTCATCAAAAGTTTGAGAGTGTTAGTGTTGCTGTGGATGCAAATAGAGTAGAGGGAATAACAAAGTTGATGGATGAGAATGAAAAACCTGAAGTTATTCTGCTTGACGATGCTTTTCAGCACAGACGTGTAAAACCCGGTTTACAGATTTTACTTACCCCATATAATGATTTATTTTCAGATGACTGGATGTTGCCGACAGGAAGGTTGCGGGAATATTCTAATGGAAGTAAAAGGGCAGATGTGGTTGTAGTGACCAAATGCCCGGATAAGGTTTCCAATAAAAAAGTTGTAGAATTACATAAAAAACTGAATATCGGATCCCATCAGGAGTTATTTTTCTCAAAGATTGTTTATAGTGATGTGGCCTTTGGATGGGACAAAGTATTTGAATATGATACGTTAATAAAGTATAAGGTGTTGTTGGTTACAGGTATAGCAAATCCTGACCCTTTAATTAAGCACCTAAAAAGTTATGATATAATTTTTAAGCACCTTAAATTTGCTGATCATCATGATTTCACAAAAACTGATGTATTTGAGATAGAATCGGAATTTACCAATTTGGGGTCAGGTAAGAAGGTTATATTGACAACCGAAAAAGATTATGTTCGTTTAAATGCCACAGGTATTCACAAAAGTAATCTAATGTATCTTCCTATTTCTGTCGATTTTTTAAATGGTGATAAAGCCAATTTTGACAAAAAAATAAGAGCTTATGTTAAAAAAAATTAAGGAAACAGCTGATTTTATTAAATCAAAGTGGGGAGAGCAACCTGAGTTTGGAATTATATTAGGAAGTGGATTGGGACAACTTGCCGACGATATGGAAGCAGATGTTGTTTTGCCATATGAGGAAATACCAAATTTCCCTGTTTCTACAGTCGAAGGGCATTCCGGTGCTCTTTATCTCGGAACTCTTGGAGGGAAAAAAGTTGTAGCTATGAAAGGAAGATTTCATTACTATGAAGGCTACTCCATGCAGGAGGTAACATTTCCTGTGAGAGTAATGAAGTTACTAGGAATAGAAAAACTTGTTGTGTCGAATGCATGTGGAGGCGTTAATCCCAATTATGAAATTGGAGATATTATGCTGATAAATGATCACATAATGATGATGCCTGAACATCCGCTAAGAGGAAAGAATATTGATGAACTGGGACCGCGCTTTGTTGACATGAGTGAGCCTTATAGTTTGGAAATGATATCTAAAGCTCACAGAATAGCCAAAGACTTTGGATTTAGAACACATCAAGGTACTTATCTGGCTTTGCAGGGACCAACTTTCGAAACACCGGCCGAGTACAGGATGGTGAAAAATGTTGGAGCTGATGCTGTTGGTATGTCAACTGCTCCGGAGGTGATAGTTGCCAAGCATATGAATATGACCTGTTTTGGTATATCTGTTATCACGGATCTGGGAGTAGAAGGCAAAATTATAGAGGCCAGCCATGAGGAGGTTCAGGAAGTAGCTCAGCAAACTACTCC
>JBDLJM010000105.1 GCA_039714315.1 Bacteroidota bacterium
ACTTAAAGATTGGCACTATCTTATACCAATTACGATTCAAAGTGATTGATAAATAAATTGAATTATATTTTTTTTAGTTGAGGCAAAAAATCTTTGCATCTAGGCTAAGCCTAGACGGAAATATTTTTTAACGAAGAATAAGGAAAATAAAAACAATTACGAAGTAATCATGAATTCCTTAATAAATTAATTCTCATGAATAATTTATATCGGTCATTTTGATTTGTGATTGGTATTAATCTCAAATTCATCCAAATAAAGCTACAAAAAATCTATTCCTTCAATAAAACTCGCCTCTTATTATTATTATTGACTATCAGTTCAATTACTTTTTAAAGCACAACAGGGATATCTGATTGATTTCCAACACACATACCTTAATTTTACAACTCAAATTTTAACCGGATACATCCTGCCTAAGGTGCATATTTTTGTATATTGCACGGCTTTAAATACAAAAATCATGGAATACTTAGATTTTGAACAACCTATCAAGGAACTAGAAGATCAGCTTGAAAAATGCATAGAATTGGGGAAACAAAGCGAAATAGATGTTTCTGAAACTTGCAACAAAATCAAGGAAAAACTTGACCACACTAAGAAAGAAATATACGGCAAATTGTCGGCATGGCAGAGAGTACAAGTATCTCGTCATCCATCAAGACCTTACACTCTCGATTATATAACAGCATTAGCGGGCGATACTTTTTTGGAGCTTCACGGCGACAGAAACGTAAAAGACGATAAAGCTATGATTGGCGGTTTGGGTAAAATAGACGGACAATCAGTAATGTTTATAGGTCAGCAAAAGGGTATCAATACCAAGATGCGTCAGTACAGAAACTTTGGGATGGCGAATCCTGAAGGCTACAGAAAAGCACTTCGTCTGATGAAAATGGCTGAGAAATACAATATTCCTGTTGTAACCTTAATAGACACTCCGGGTGCATTTCCTGGACTGGAAGCCGAAGAAAGAGGTCAGGGAGAAGCTATTGCCCGTAACATATACGAAATGACGATACTAAAAGTACCGATCATAAGTGTAGTTATTGGTGAAGGAGCTTCGGGCGGTGCATTAGGAATAGCTGTTGCCGATAAAGTAATGATGCTTGAAAACTCATGGTATTCAGTTATTTCTCCCGAAAACTGCTCTACAATTTTATGGAGAAGTTGGGATTTCAAAGAGAGAGCTGCCGAAGCGCTAAAACTCACCGCTGACGATATGCTTAAAAACGAATTAGTAGATGCCATTATCAAGGAACCTCTGGGTGGAGCTCATCAAAACAGAGAGGAAACTTATGAGACTGTAAAAGGTGAAGTTCTAAAAGCTATCGAAGAATTGAAAGCTTTAGATTCGGAAGATATGGTAAATAAGAGAATTGAGAAATTCTCAAATATGGGAGTTTACGAAGAATAGATTTTTGATATAACCGTCATTCCGACCGAAGTGGAGGAATCTGTTACATATTTGCTATAAAGCTCAACAGATTCCTCCATGCGCTACGCTTAGTCGGAATGACGTATATTACTGAAGTTCTTTCCGAAGCATATCGAATGCCATTGCAACTGCTCTTCCCTGCATTTTTTCGCGCGGTTGACCGAAATTAAATTCTTTAACAATAGTTTTTTCTTTTGTTGCAAGAGCAATAAAAGCTACTCCCGGATCTTTACCGTCTTCTCCCCTGTCGGGTCCGGCTACTCCGGTAGCTGAAATTGCAAAATCAGTTTTAAATAATCCTCTGGCTTTTTCTGCCATAATTTTTGCTACTTCTTTACTTACAACCGTATGCTCCCCTATTATTTTTTCATCAACGTTCAGAACATCTATTTTTGATTGTGTAGCATAGCTAACCACCGACCCGTGGAAATATTTTGAACTGCCGGGCACTGAAGTTAACATACTGGCAATTTTGCCACCGGTAAAACTTTCTGCAGTTGAAACAGTACGTCCCTTATCGGTCAGAAGTTTTGCTACGATATTTTCAATAGGCTCATCATCGTAACCAAAAACTATATCACCGATTATCATGTTAAGCTTTTCCACCTCATCTTCGATACGCATAATTAACCCGGCTTTATCCGCACCTTTCAACGATAGTCTTAGCCGCACTCTACCGGGTGAAGGCAGATAGGCCAATTTCATATCCGAAGGTAAATTGATCTCCCAATCGTGAATTTTATCAGCCAATTCGCTTTCCGGCAAACCATATGTAAGTACGGTTTTGTGAACCAGATTTTCCGTGTGATATTTATCCTCAATAAAAGGAATAACATAACCGGTCATCAACCTCTTCATCTCGAAAGGCACCCCCGGTAATGAAATTGCAACTTTACCGTCCTTTTCAAAAATCATTCCGGGTGCTGTTCCAAACTCGTTATGAAGAAGCCTTGCTTTACCGGGCAAAAGAGCCTGTTCTCTGTTTAAACCGGACATTTTCCGCCCAAAGCGATTAAACAATGCCTCAATATGATTTAAAACTTCCTGATTTAAAACCATTTCATCATCGAAATACTTACTGAGAGCATGCTTTGTCAGGTCATCTTTTGTCGGCCCCAATCCACCTGTAAAAATCACCAGATCCACTTCATTAAAAGCCTGATCCAATGTATTGATTATTTGAGAAGGTTCATCTTTTATGGAGATACTTTTCAAAGTCTCAACTCCTACCGAATAAAGTTGTTTACTAATAAAAATACTATTAGTATCGACAACCTGACCTATCAATATTTCATCTCCAATTGCTATAATAATTGCCTTCATATAATTATTTTTATTCAGTATTAGACAAAATAACAAAAAAAGCGGTCAAAATTGACCGCTCCTATATATTTTTCTCTATATATTTTTCTAATTATTAACTTCTTCTAACCTCCAATTATTATATTTAATTACAAAAACAGAATTATTGTAATACCCACCAAAAGGTTTTTTGGAATAGTTGAATTTTCCTTGTACGCATCTCTTATTATTTTGAAGAATACCTACTTCCAGATTACTGCTTTTACCCAAAGAAAATAAAACATCGTATGTTACATCAAACCCCCGATATGCAAAAACACTGGGTAAATATTTATTTTTCTGTTTAAAATCCCGGTCAAACTCTTTAGCCTTAGCATCCTCATAATCCACAAAATAATCCTCAGGATATGTAAGAGAAACAGTATTTAAATAATCACTTTCAAGCTGATCTAATATCTTTGGTCTGCTCAGTAAAAATGCACGATTAGGCAATGAGTCTGTCACCTGATTAAGAGCTGTAATAACATCGGTAATTAAAACATTACTTTTAGAAGCCATAACTACAACATTATCTTTATTAGGCTCTAAAAGCTCAAACACAACTTCTCTGTCTACCAAATTTTCTTCAGCAATATAAGTAGATACTTTATTGGAATCCAGAGATGATTTTAATCTGGACTCTACAAAATCTACCTCTGCTTTATCTACCAGTCCTCCAAAGATCAAAATATTACTGGAATTACTATCTCCGTTAATTATTTCCTTTATAACACTATTTTTAGTTGTATATGATGTAGGCATAGCCTGAACAAGATTGAATCTGTTATCCAAATCAAGCTTTTTCGACAGTGGAGAAACTACCAGTACATTGTCATACTTCAATCGGTCGGCAACATATTCAACATTTTCGGTATACAGAGGACCAATAACAACATCTACTTCCGAAAAATCATTATTATCAAGAATCCTTTTTACTTCTTCCAGGTTTTTATGAGTATCAAAAACTCTAAGTCTGACAGAAAGTCCCATTCGCTTTAAAGAATCAATGGCAAACATTGCACCGTTATAAAAATCTAATGCAATTGCAGATTTAGGATATATACTTGGAGCACCTATTTCCACACCCTCTTTTAAAGCTGATTTAGTTTTTTCCTTGTGACTTGAATTATCATTAATAATTTCGGCATTCTTATCAAGGTAGAAAGGCAACATCATCACTACATCCACAACCCTTGGTATATCAAACTTATCCAATTCTTCAATTTTCTCCTTCGATGACAGTTTAGCGTCATTAGGCAGGTTTGTATATGTTTTTTGTTCAAATTTACTTGTATCATATACTTCACGGGGAGCTTTTGGAATTTTTAGCACCATTCCTATTTGCAATCCACCCGCTATATTTGGATTTTCCTTTTTTAGAACACTTATATCTACACCAAATTTTTTACTTAATCCATAATTAGTATCCTTTGGCTTAACTTCGTAATAAGTGTAGTTATAATTAATATCTTCTTCCCTTACAATTTCTTTAACATTACTCTTTGGTATCCATACTGTATCTCCTATATTAACGCTTTGCGCTATTTTTGGATTGTTCTCGATAAGTTCTTCTTCCGTAATTCCATACTTGTGACACAATCCCCAACGGGTTTCCTTGGGTTCTATTACATGTAGAATGAACTTTGAGGCATCCCTTTTTACCTCAACCACTTTTTTTGAACTAGGAATCAAGAGGGTCATCCCTATTTTCAGACCATCAACCAAGGAAGGATTTGCCTCATAAAGATCTTTTATTTCCACATTATATTTTTTCGACAAAGAATATAAAGTTTCCTTTGGGGCGACTTTATGATATACTTTGTCCCCGACTCTTTTTTCTCCTTCTGTAGCATCTTGTAAATTATCACTTACACCATCTTGCGCGGGAATAATAATTTTTGATCCAACAACCGGGGGATCCTTAACATCAGGATTGATCTTAATTAGATCATAAGGAGTTATTTTATATTTTTTTGCTATAGACCTAACTGTCTCGCCTGTCTTAACAGTATGTGTGTTAGACTTTCCCTGGGCAAACGAATTACTAACTGACAAACCAATCATAACGATTAGCAGTAAAATTCTTTGAAAATTCCTCATCTAAAGAAGTTTAATTTTAAAGTTTGAAATTATAAAATATTCAAACCTTAATATAATTTTTTGTAAAAAATAATAAGCATATAAAACAAGAGCAAAAAAAGCCGCCATTTCAACTATAAAAAAACGAAATGACGGCTCAAATATTATATAATAAACTTTACTTATTCCCACTCAATAGTTGCAGGTGGCTTAGAGCTAATATCGTAAACAACTCTGTTAACACCTTTAACCTGGTTAATTATTTTATTAGACACTTTAGCAAGGAATTCATATGGCAAATGAACCCAGTCAGCAGTCATACCGTCTGTAGATTCAACAGCGCGGAGTGCTACGGCATTTTCATAGGTTCTTTCATCACCCATTACACCTACTGTGTTAACAGGCAGGAATATTGCTCCGGCTTGCCAAACTTTATCATATAAACCATCTTCTTTAAGTCCGTTTATAAACACAGCATCAACTTCCTGTAAAAGTCTAACCCTTTCTTCGGTGATCTCACCAAGAATTCTTATAGCCAGACCCGGTCCCGGGAATGGATGACGGCCTAATAATTCATCATCAATACCAAGTGACCTACCAACTCTTCGAACTTCGTCCTTAAACAAAGTATTTAGCGGCTCAACAATTTTCAACTTCATAAAATCGGGTAAGCCACCAACATTATGATGCGATTTAATAGTCGCCGAAGGACCTCCGGTAGCAGAAACTGATTCAATTACATCAGGATAGATAGTACCCTGACCAAGCCAAACTACATCTTCAATTTTATGAGCCTCATCATCGAACACCTCTATAAATGTTTTTCCTATGGCCTTTCTTTTCTTTTCCGGATCAGATTCTCCTGCTAAAGCATCGTAAAACCGTTTTTTAGCGTCTACTCCAATTATATTTAATCCCATGTGCTCGTATTGATCCAGCACACTTTCAAATTCATTTTTACGAAGCAATCCGTTATCAACAAAAATACATGTTAACTGATCGCCTATAGCCTGTTGTAACAAAACAGCTGCAACCGTAGAATCAACACCCCCAGAAAGACCTAAAACAACTTTGTCTTTTCCGATCTTAGCCTTCAACTCAGCAACTGTATTATCTACAAAATGATCAGGAGTCCAGTCCTGCTTACATCCCACTACACCAACAAGGAAGTTTTCCAACAATTTCTTACCATCAGTAGAATGGTAAACTTCCGGGTGAAACTGTATTGCATAAGTATCCTCATCTTCAATTTTATATGCAGCAACTTCTACATCAGAAGTAGAGGCAATAATATTAAAGTTCTCAGGAAGTTTAGCGATTGTATCTCCATGACTCATCCAAACCTGGGAGCCTACATCAATTCCTTTAAGTAATTCTGAAGAATCATCTACATGAGCAAGATTTGCCCTACCGTATTCACGGATTTTAGAAGGTAAAACTTCTCCACCGTTTTTCTGAGCCATATATTGGGCTCCATAACAAACTCCTAATAGCGGTGCTTCTCCACGAATATTTGACAGATCTATATCCGGTGCATTTTCATCACGTACAGAAAAAGGGCTTCCTGAAAGGATAGTTGCCTTAAACTGATCTAAATCTTCCGGTAAATGGTTGTAAGGATGTATTTCACAGTAGATATTAAGCTCGCGAACCCTGCGGGCAATAAGTTGTGTATACTGTGATCCAAAATCGAGAATAAGTATTTTTTCTTGCATGCGCAAAATTACTCATTCTTCTAAAATTTGAAAGATAATTATTAAAAATGTTTACCCGTTACTCTAAAATCAAGAAAATCATTACTTTAACTCTAATTCAACACCAATTCATCATTCGACAACACACCATAAACCCTCCCTTTTAATTCTTTACCTACAAAGGCTGAATTTTTAGAAAGAGATTTGATCTGACTCTGGTCAAATGCAATACTCTCATCCGGATTGAAAAGTGTAAGTTCGGCTTTAGCATCAATTTCAACTGCAGGAACATCAACACCAAACCTTTTTCGTGGCTTATCACAGATTAGCGAAATTACTTCGTGCAATTCCAACTTTCCGGATAAAACTTTATTTAAGGCCCCAAAACCTGATTCCAACCCTATTGTACCAAACGAAGCGAGATCAAACTCCTTAAACTTACGTTCTATATCTTTTGGCCTGTGATCAGAGCTCACAAAATCAATAACACCATCTTTAATTCCTTTTATAATAGCTTTGATTTCATTCTTTGTTCTTAATGGTGGCATTACCTTGAATCTGGTTTCAAACTCATTTAGCACAGAATCATCAAGGTAAATATTGTGAATTGCCACCTGAGCCGTAACATCCAGACCTTTTTTCTTCGCCTCTTTTATCAAAGAAACCGATTTAGCTGTAGAAACATTCTGAAAATGCAGTTTACCTTCAGCATATTCCGTGAGAAATAAATCACGCGATACTCTTAATTCTTCTGATAAATTCGGAATTCCTTTAAGTCCGAGATTTGTACTGCTCTCTCCTTCATTCATCTGTCCTCCGTTCGACATCGATGCTGTGTCGGGAAAAGACAATACAGGCTTCCCAATTGTTTTATTATACAAAAGTGCAACCTCCATCAGCTTTTCGTTCTCTATACTTTTATCGTCGCCAAATCCAATTGCTCCGTAGTTACTCATATCATAAGCCTCCGAAATCTCTACCCCCTCGCGCTTCTTACTCAAAGCCCCTATGGGATAAATACTAACAGGATTATATGTACTGCGTTTAATTAAAAACTCAACATCCGATTTTTTATCAATAGCAGGATAGGTATTGGGCAACAAGCCAACAGCTGTATATCCGCCGGCAGCAGCGGCTGCCATCCCCGATTCCAGTGTCTCATTTTCTTCATAACCGGGCTCACCGAAACTAACTGTCGGGTCGAACCACCCCGGAGAAATATGTAAATTTTCTTTTTCTACAACTGTCGCATCGTCAGATACTTCTATTACATCAGAAATATTGCTGATTTTACCATTGTCGATTAATATATCAACAACCTTATTGTGAAATGTACTTTCGGGAGCAATAACCTTTGCAGATTTTATGAGAACCTTCATTTTTCAATATTTTATTTACAACACAAATCTATATTATCTTTTCTCTTTTAAAAATAAAATTAAAGATATTTCCAGCAGCAAAAAAGCGAATGTAAAGGTAAGACACCATCTCCAAAGATATAAAACATTACCTTGTTTTTTTAGACTGTCGTATTTAGCTGATACCGAACTCTGCTGCCGGTTAATATTAAAATTTCTATTTTCAAACCTCGAATAATTATAACTGACAGTCTTTACTACCTTGTCATTAGAATAAATATCAAAAGACCCTGACCTGTCAATCTTCGGAATCAATGCTTTTTCGGATGACGCTTTATACAAATCAACAAACTCATTATTAAGCTTCAAACTCAAATCATCAGCAAAACCGCTAATTTGCACATTCCTGTCTCCAACCTTATTATACAGTTTACCACTTAAGCCTGAGCTAACAATCTTATATAGTACAGGTATTGACATATCATAATTAATAAACGCCTTATCTCCGTCAAAAATTGGAGCTGAGAATATGAAAATACTACTATTCTTATTTTCTCTTTGCAGCAGAAAGGGTTTCCCACTGTCGAATGACAAAAGCTTATGACTCTTGCCTACCCTTAAATGAAAACTGTTTTCTATTTGAGGATAATCGAAATTCTCAACTTTTGAATCAAAAATATCATCAAAAAAATCATTATCATAATTGATCCCGGTTAAAAACTCCTCAGCCTTGTTCATTCCGGACACATTACCTAATCCGATTTGATTTAAAAACTTATTAAAGTCAAAATAAGAAATATCACTACCGGGAAGCAACAGAATATTATTGTCTGATTTTATATAGTTCATAACCTTTTTCAACTCTGCTTCAGGTAAAGTCCGGTTTATTGTGTAAACTACAAAATCGAAGTCTTCTAAATTTACAAGACTTAAATTACTATGACTGGCATTATGCAATTCCATAAAAGGATCATTCAGTATAAGGTTTAAGGTCTTGGATGTTTCCTGCCCCACAAAAAGAACCTTCGATTTCATGTTAAAATCAACGGAAAAGAACATTTCATTATCAAACTCCAATGAATTATCTTCGATAGAAACAAATCCTGAAGCTTTCATATCGTCAGGTACGGACAACTCTATTCCAAATACAGTATCTCTGTTTACTCTTACTGCTCTAGTAACAATTTGCTGAACCTTATTATCAAAACTAACCTGCTCGTTAAACTCCACTTCGGTGTTCGTTTCATCTCCAAAATTTCTCAACATGTATTTCAACATGAATTTACCGGAAGAAACAGTAACGTTATCAAACCAAATAGAATCTATTGAAATGTTATAATCGTTTTCGGGCCAATAAGTAAACTCTACAACACTCATATCAGAAAACAAAGAATCTGTTTGGGGCTTTTTTTCCTTAAAATCTGAAAAAATCAAGGTATAATAATCCAGTATACCTTCCCTTTGGGCAATATCTGAAACAAATGTTTTTGCTTTTAGACCCGAAAATGAATCATGGGTATAATTCGCTTTACTCAACTCAAGAGTCAGATCATGCTCACTCTCTATTAACGAATAAGCACTGTTGGTTAAAAGGTAAATTTTATATGCATCCTTAAAATCGCGATAAGTATTTTCAATGTCTTTCTTAGCTATATCAAATAAAGAAACTTCTCCCCTCTTAGCCTGCATACTGAAAGAATTATCAAGGTATAAAAATACAGCCCGACTGTTCTGCTTCTTCAAATCCTCATTACTAAAATACGGATAAGCAGCAGCCAGCACAAAAAACAACAGCATCATCATTCTCGAAAAAAGTATGAGCCTTTTTCTTAGCGATGAAAAACTTTTCTTTCTGGTCTTTAATTCCTCAAGGAGGTCTACTCTGGTAAAAAATATCTTTTGTGCCTTTCGGAAATTAAAAAGGTGAATTATAATAGGGATTAATAACAAAAACAACCCCCAAAGGTATTCCGGATGTACAAAATGAAGTTTTTCCAAATCTGTTTAAAGTCTATTTAGTCCGAAGCTCTAACACCTCTTCCGCAAATGAATTTATGGTCTCTCTAACTGAATCCAAATCTTTAGAATATATCCCCGAAGCAAGTGGATGAGCTCCTACATCAGGTAATTTCACAAATCTCTTTTTCGATTCCGAAGTTGAAATATTTTCACTCATCCATTCCTGTGCCTCGACCTTTACTGTTGGATCCTGATTATCTTCATCTTTATAATAAGCCACAGTGAGAGTAGGACAGGCTACTTTCTTAAATGTTTTTTTGTTCATCGAAGATTCAACAAGTTCCTGCAAATTCACGATAGCTTCGAGCCTGTATTTATTATTCCAGTATTTAGCCGATTCCTCAGTTTCCGATCCTGTTACATTATAATCACTTCCTTTTACCAATCTCGCTATTTTCAAGCCCCAAGGGTCATTCAATATAAAAGCCGCCGGATCATTTATCTCTATATTAGGCGAAAAATTAATCAAAGCTGATACTTTCTCCGGAAAATTAGCTGCTAAAATCAGTGACAATGTCCCTCCCGTAGAAGTACTCATGAGTATAACTTTATCTCCGAGTTTTTCTCCCACGGCTAATGCTTCTTTTGCACTCTTCCACATTCTCTCCGAAGTCATATCTAAAAGAGCATCACTTGTATCAATACCGTGATCTCTCAGTCTGGCAAGGAACAAATTCATCCCATATCTCTTGGCAAACTCCCTGTGAACGGGGGCTCCCTCCATCTGACTTGCAGAAAATCCATGTAGATATACTAATGACCACTCAGTTTTCTGCTTCAAACTGTCATCAGCAAAAACTATTACAGCTTCGTTATCTTTTTTTATATTACCTCTTGATTTCTCTGATTTATCAATAGAGTCTGCCAGTAAAGAAAGATCAGATGGCAGTTTAGGAAAATCATTATTGTAAACAGCGCTTTCCGGCTTTGGCCCAAAAAAGTAAATAGCTGCAATCAGAAAGACTAATGCGATTAATATTTTATACAGTGACATTGATATGGAATTAGATTATATATCAAATATAGGAAATGAAATCTGACTAGTCCTAAAAAAAAACTACAGTTTTTATTCCGGAAAACAATATACAAAATCAACTACTCTATTTTTTTCTCTCAGTAATTATCTCCTTTCAGAAATACTATGGATCAAATTTATCTTTCGGGAACAAATTTTATTACACGGTAAAAATTTAAAGGTAAAAGTTTTACGAAAGTGAGCTTTCTACACCGTGTTAAACTTTTCACTTTTCTCTTTTAACTTTT
>JBDLJM010000106.1 GCA_039714315.1 Bacteroidota bacterium
CGCATCCCTCTACATTGTGTTGAAAACATCAAAAAAGAAAAATGAATTTCCCTTTTTTTCTATTTATTCAAAGCGTGAGGGATAGAGCGGATACCCCGCAGGGAGCGGACACTGAGCGAAGTCGAAGTGTTAGCGACCGAGGAGTATGAGCGAAAGCCCGACCTGTCGATTACTTCTTTTTTTAGAAGTAATCGACAGGGCACGCCCAAATCCATCAAAAACAAACTACTTTTTCCTAAAAGCAATCAACATTACAACAAATGCAATTGAAGCAATTACACCCGTGACAGCAAGGCTGCTTGATGATAAATCTCCAAAATCAATATTTCCGATATTGTATACAACCAGCACTATTCCGGCCAAAATTAAATATAAACGCCACTTTTCCATTTAGGAATGAATTAAGCCTTGAATATTAGTTGTAAAAAGTTTAACTGCTATAGCGAGAAGAACAATTCCAAAAATCTTACGTATAACACTGATACCTGACTTTCCCAGTATTCTTTCAATCACATAGGATCGCTTTAACACAAAATAAACCAAAAATAAATTAAGAATAATTCCAATAACAATATTAATAGTATGGAGTTCTGCTTTCAGCGATAAAATAGATGTTAAACTACCCGCCCCGGCAATAAGAGGAAAAGCCAGAGGCACAATAGATGCTGTTTCGGGTTCTTCATCTCTGAATAGAGTAATTCCCAAAATCATCTCCAGAGCAAAGAAGAAAAATATAAAAGATCCGGCTACTGCAAAAGAATTTACATCAATTCCAATAAGTCGGAGAATAGATTCACCCACAAACAAAAATGATATCATTATAACACCTGAAACCAATGAAGCCTTTTCGGACTGGATATGACCTACTTTTGCCCTTAAATCCAAAATTAAAGGGATACTTCCAATAATATCAATAACCGCAAAAAGAACCATCGTGGCAGTTACAATTTCCTTTAAGTTTATTTCCAACATTACTCTTATAATTTATTAATCTACCGACAAAGATATATTTTAACTCCCTAAAGCTATGATTTTTTAAATTAAAAAACAGGCATTTATAACCTTTATAGTTTCGTATATCAATAATAGATTGATTTAGAGCATTCTTTAATTATATTTGCGGCATGATACAGATAGGTAAGACTCTTGTTTCGGAAGATATTATTGAGAAACAATTTGTTTGTAATATTGAAAAATGCAAGGGGGATTGCTGCATCCAGGGAGATGCAGGAGCTCCGCTTATTAAGGAGGAAATAAAAATACTTGAGGAAATTTTTGATAAGGTTAAACCTTTCATAAGACCTGAAGGTATAAAAGCAATTGAAGATCATGGTACGTGGACAAAAGATGAATTTGGCGAGTTAGTAACTCCCCTGATTGATGGAAAAGAATGTGCTTATACTGTTTTTGACAAAAACGGAATAGCAAAATGCGGAATTGAAGATGCTTACAATGCCGGTGAAATTTCATGGCGCAAACCCTCTTCCTGTCACTTATATCCAATCAGAATAACTGACTACTCAGAGTTTTCGGCTGTTAATTACCACAAATGGGACATCTGCTCTGATGCCTGTGAACTGGGCAGAGAACTAAAAGTTCCTGTATATAAATTTTTAAAAGATCCATTAATTAATAAATTTGGTAAAAATTGGTATATGGAACTTGAGCATGTAGCTGAAGAATATATTAAGCAGTTTGGAAAATAAAACATTATAACTTATGATGAACTGGGAAGACTTATTGTCATTGAAAAGATTCGGCGATAATAACAAACGACTGAGAAAAGAACAGGATGAAACCCGTTCGGGATTCGATGTTGATTACGACCGTGTAATTTTTTCAACGCCATTCAGAAACCTACAGGATAAAACGCAGGTAATCCCACTATCTAAAGGTGGATTTGCGCACACCAGACTTACACACTCCCTTGAAGTGTCGAGTGTTGGTCGTTCTTTAGGAAGACTAACAGGAAAGGAAATTCTAAGTCGTCATCCTCAGTTACAGGAAATTCATGGTTATAAATCATCTGACTTCGGAGCAATAGTTGCCGCAGCAGCATTGGCACATGATATTGGCAATCCGCCTTTTGGTCATTCAGGAGAAAAAGCTATTGGCGAATATTTCAAAACAGGAAACGGCAGAAAGTTTCAGATAGAACTAACTCCGGAAGAATGGATGGATCTGACAAATTTTGAGGGCAATGCAAATGGATTTCGCCTTCTGACCGATTCAAATCAAGGTGTTGAAGGAGGTGTGAGATTATCATACGCAACTCTGGGTGCATTTACCAAATACCCAAAAGAATCTCTTCCAAAATTTGAGAGTCCGATATCTGTTGTAGAAAAAAAATACGGTTTTTTTCAAACAGGAAAAGATGCTTTCGAAGAGATTGCAGATGATTTAAAACTAATGCGCTTTCGCGACAACAATCACAGCAACCGGGTTCGTCACCCACTGGCTTATTTGGTAGAAGCGGCAGATGATATTTGCTATTCCATCATAGATTTTGAAGATGGTTTGAACTTAGGTTTAATTCCCGAAGAATATGCGTTAGAATACCTTATTCCCATAGTTAAAAACAAGCTGATAAAAGAGAAGTATTTTCAAATGAAACTCGACTCTGACAGATATAGCTATTTAAGAGCTCTGGCAATTGGGGAATTAGTTGAAGATATTACAAATATTTTTCTTAAAAATGAAGACACAATATTAAATGGCACATTCAACAAATCGCTAATTGACCATAGTAAACACCGTGCAGCAGTAGAAGACATAAAGAAAATCACTATGGAGAGGGTGTATAAAAGCAGAAAAGTTATTGAAATTGAAGCTGCAGGATTTATTGTACTTGCAGGATTAATGGATATCTTCATCAATGCTGTCAACAATTTACACAATAACACTCCTACAAGTTACGATAAACTTACCCTGGATTTATTACCTACTGAGTTTATTGGAGAAAACAGAGTACCTGACTACAGTTTATATAAAAGAATATTAAATGTATGTGCTTATGTATCGTCTATGACCGATAGCTATGCGATAACACTATACAAGAAGCTTAAAGGAATTCAGCTACCTGAGTAGCGCTAAAAAAAATACTTTTCACATGGATAAAGCGATGAAAATCCTGGCCACTATTATACCGATGATAGTAGTTATAGGTTCGATATTAGAATATTTTCAAATTGAAAAAGCTAATATACTTACGGGTATTGGAGTACTGGCAATTATGTTTATTTTAATTCCTTTCTTCCTTTTTTGGCGATACGATAAAAAGCAAAAACGAAAATTGCTTGATTCTGAAAAAAAAGATTGATTCATTTACCCTGGCTGATTAAAGAAATAAACAACTTTAATAAAATCTTCACGATATTATTTTATGATTATCGCTAAATTGTAGGCTATATTATAAACCTTCAATTAAATTGCTATGGTGTACTTTCAAAAAGATTTTATTGATTTCTTCAAAGAACTTGCAGCAAATAACAATAAAGACTGGTTCGACACAAACAGAAAGCGATATGAGAATATTGTGAGGGAGCCTTTCAAATTATTTATCGGAAAAGTAATTGACGAAATTAATAAAGATGACAGTGCTATAAATTTAGATGTAAAGGATGCTATTTTTAGAATTAACAGAGATATAAGGTTTTCTAAGGATAAGACTCCATATAAGCTCCATGTTGGCGCAATAATTTCGCCACAGGGAAGAAAAGACAAAAGCGACCCCGGTATCTACATAGAACTAAATCCTGAACATCTTGGAATATTTGGAGGGGCATGGACTCCTGACAAAGTTCAACTGGATAAAATAAGAAAACATATCTCATCAAATCAGGCTGAATTTAAGAGTCTAATTTCAAACAAAGTTTTTTTGAAACACTTCCCCGAAGGTATAAAGGGAGAGAAAAACAAAAGACTTCCAAAAGAATTAGTGGAGAGTTCAAAGGAACAGGAACTAATTTTCAACAAGCAGTTTTATTATCAGGCTTTTATTGATCCTCGGGAAATAATTGGCGAAGATTTGTTAAAGATAATCTTAAACCATTATTTTGTTTCAAAACCAATTAACGACTTCCTCAAAACAGCTATTAATAACAATTAAATAAAACTCAAATTGAATTTCGACATAATTTACAACAGGGAAAACACAAGAGCAATTAAAATAGAACGCAAAAAAATTCTTTTTAAAACAGAAGATGTAATTCCTCTTTGGGTTGCCGATATGGATTTTGCAGTTGCTGATCCAATTCAGGAAGCCTTAAAAAACAGAATTAATCATCCTATTTTCGGCTATACTTTTCAAGATGATGAATTTTTCGATTCTATAGTTAACTGGCAACAAAAAAGACATAACTGGAGTATTTCCGAAAGATCAATTTCGGTAGTCAATGGTGTAATTCCTGCATTAGCATTATCTATACAGGCACTAACAGACGAAGGTGATAAAATAATGATCCAACCTCCGGTTTACCATCCTTTTTTCGAACTTATTAAAACAAACAAAAGGCAAATTGTAGAAAACCCGTTAATAAACTCAAATGGAGAATACTCTATAGATTTTGACGACATGGAGAGATCATTTGCCGATGGAGTTAAACTTATTATATTGAGTAACCCTCATAACCCGGTTGGTAAAGCCTGGACAAGTGATGAAATTAATAAACTTGTTTCATTATGTGTAAAGTACGATGTTAAAATTATCTCTGACGAAATTCATTCCGACCTGATAATGTCAGGCAAAAAACATATTCCGGTTGCTTCAACCTCAAAAGAAGCAGCAGACATTACAATTACATGTATGGCACCAACTAAATCGTTCAACATTGCAGGACTGGCCATTGCATATACAATAATAGAAAACCGTCATCTGAGGAAAGCATATAGAAACAAGCTAAATTCTCTTCATCTGTCACTCGGAAATACATTAGGCACAGAAGCTTTAATCGCGGCCTATAACCACGGTGAAGAATGGCTTGACTCTGCTATAGATTACATTAAAGAAAATACCAAGTATATTTTTGATTTTGTTGAAAATAATATACCGGAAATAAGTATCTCAAAAAATGAGGCAACATATTTATTATGGTTTGATTTCAACAAACTTGGATTAAATCACCAGGACTTAAAACAATTCCTAATTAATGATGCAAAACTTGGATTAAATCAGGGGAGTGAATTCGGAGAGCAAGGAAATGGTTTTGCGAGAATTAATGTTGCTACTTCGAGAATAATAATAGAAAAAGCTATGCAACAGCTTAAAGATGCTGTTGATAAATTAAAAAGTTAGTTAATTCCAAATAAACGAGTCCCACAAAATAATGATTTTTGTGGGACTCGTTTTTTGTCTTTATTTCTCCGAAACAATATTCAGCCAATCTTCTTCCAGACTTTTACCTTTCGGATACTCTACTATCCTGCCAATTTCTTTATTATCTCTATAAAATATAAATGTCGGAACATATTTAACATTAAGAGCACTTAAATCTACATCTCCCCCTGTTTTTTTCCTATCAACTGCGTAGTATTCAATATTTGTTTTATCGAATCCGGATTCTTTAACAATTTTTTGAAATGCCGGAACATTTATTTTAGAATCGCCACACCACGATCCGAAAACTACCTTTATCTTAATGTTTTCAGAATCGACAGCTATCTTAGCTGCTATACCCTTATCAACTTTATAATGTTCATAGTAGACATCTGCCTCATCGAAAACTGAATAATTTTTCAATCCTTCTTCATCAACTTTGCCAATTAAAATTTCCTTATTAATATCAGGATCCACTATCACCTTATTAATTTTTTCCTGTGAAGTGCAAGCGATTACTAAAAAAAGAATACTAAAAAATACCGGGTAACGCATTTGTTTTTATTATTGGTTATCAAACAAAATTACACAAAAATATGAACCAGATCATATTTTTGTGTAAATTACTTATCATACAAAATGTACTAATTAATGATCAGAAAACACAGGTTAGATCCGCAAATATGGGTAGATGAATACTCAGACAACATGTTCAGTTTTGCTGTTTCAAGAGTTAGTAAAAGTGATGTTGCAGAAGATTTAGTGCAGGATACTTTCCTGTCGGCCTTAAAGGGTAAAGACAATTTTAAGGGTAACTCTACCGAAAAAACATGGTTATACTCGATATTGAAACGTAAAATTATAGACTATTACCGTAAAGCTTCATCCAAACACGAACGCAATTTTAGTCAAATGAGCCCATTTGACGATAATAAAGACTGGTTAGGTCGTTGGAAAAATGAAAGAGTCCCCCAGAGTTGGGATAATACTAACGACGAACAATTCAACGTAGAAGAATTTTCAAAAGTTTTGAAAGAATGTGTTCAGGAACTGCCTGAAAAATATGCCAGAGTATTCGAACTAAAAACTATGCGTGGTTTTGAAACAGAGGAAGTGTGTAATGACCTCGATATTTCATCGTCTAATCTATGGGTGATATTACACCGTTCGAGGGTACAGCTAAGGGAATGTTTAGAGACTAACTGGTTTTTAGAAAAATAACAACTACTAATCCAAACAAAATTATGAATATCAAGAGAAGACTATATAAGATGATGATAAGTTGTGATCAGGCAACATTTTTATCAGACAAAAGTCAATATGAAGGTTTGAAAGTTAAGGATAAAATTAACCTTCATGCCCATCTCATGTCGTGCAAACCATGTAGCGAATATCATAAGCAGAATAAAATAATCACAGACAGAATTAAAAAAGTAAAAAAGTTTTCTCTCGAACATTCCAGAATTGACAAGCTATCGGAAGCAAAGAAACTTCAATTGAAACGTGAAATCGAAAAGTTTCTTTAAACAATCTGTAAGGTTTTTAAGATTCCCCCGACTATTACTACAAATAAATTACAAAAACTTTTAAAGTAGTTAATAACTTAAAAACATTACAAGATGAAAAATTTAAAGAAAGTAGCCCTGATTAGTTTTGCGACTATTACCGTAACGGCGATTACGTTCTTAAGCTCAGATTCTGAATTTAACGTTCTAAAATCTAACGACAAGGAAGAAGTTTCTGCTACAGATAATATTCAATTAGCAAGTATTGACTGGTCTGATTACGATATTAACACTGCAACAAGTACAGAAGGATCAGAAGCCGGAAAATGTGGTGAAGAAAAGAAAAAATCAGAAGCCAAGACCGAAACAAAGAAAGAATCTGAAAAATGCGGTGAAGGTAAATGTGGTGAAGGTAAGTGCGGCGATGACAAGAAAAAAGCTGAAACTAAGACAGAAAAGGAAACAGAAAAAAAATCCGAAAAATGTGGTACCGGAAAATGTGGTGTAGCATAATCACATAGGCTAAAATTAAAATCACCCTCTGTTTAATCTGTTTTTCAGAGATTTTTTTATGTCCAAAAAATAATACCAAATAAACATCAATACAACTATTATGAAAACTATTTATAATAATGCTGTAAATATATTAGGATCTTTAAAAGATATTCCTCTTTTAATAATAAGACTGGTTCTGGCATACGGATTTTACGAGCCGGCAATGATGAAAGTAAATAATATTGATGGAATTGTAGAGTGGTTCGAAAGTATGGGCTTACCATTTGCAAGATTAAACGCATATATGGCTACAGGGACAGAATTTGCAGGTTTTATACTACTGACTATAGGCCTACTTACCAGAGCCATATCAATTCCTCTGATTATTGTAATGATAGTAGCTATTAAAACTGTGCATTTAACAAATGGATTCCAGGCAGGGAACAATGGTTTTGAAATTCCACTATATTATATGATAATGTTATTTACCCTTTTAATATACGGTCCGGGAAAATTTAGTATTGATAAAGTGCTTAAAATAAAATAACTAATATCGGATAAAAAAAACCGCTATCCTTTACAGAATAGCGGTTTCTATTATTATTGAGAATTATTATTTCTTGTCAGCGTAAGTATAAATATTTTTATAATATTCATCAGCCATTCTATCAGCATCAAAGAAAGGAGCTACTTCATTCATTGAATTCATAACGATCTTATTCCATGCCTTACGATTCTTGTCTTTGTAGTAAGTAGGAATAATTTCATTTTCAAGAATATCGAATATTTTATCCATATCCTGAACATCCTGTTCGTACTTTGGAAGATTGATGTCGGTTACAGGCACAACATAGGAATTGTGTCCACTGTTTTCAGGAGTTGCAAACTCACATACCCAACCATCATAAGTTGAGAAATTAACCGATCCATTCATCGCTGCTGTCATCCCTGAAGTACCTGAAGCTTCACGTGTAACCCTTGGATTGTTCAACCATACATCAGAACCTTCTTTCATTTTCTTAGATAGCTTTAATTCATATCCTGTAAGTACAGCCATATTTTTATACTCTCTGCTCAAATGAACCAAACCGTTAAAAGTATTAACAGCACCATAATCTAACGGATAAGGCTTACCTCCCCAAATAATCTGAACAGGTTGCTCTACTCTTTCCATTAATCTACGGAAACGTTGTACATCTCTGGTAATTAATTCAGGTCTCTTATATTCAGCGAATCTTCTTGCCCAAACTATTGTTAAAACTTCAGGATCGAAAATTTTACCTGTTTGATCAGCTACCTCAGCAAACAATTTCTTTTTTAAGAATACCTTACGATCATCTAACCTATCAACATCCTTTGCTTTTCTGGCACTTTCAAGAACGTGATCAGCCCAATACTTTTTATTTTGGGCATTTGTTACATGAAGTATTGGTGCTATATTATCATAATCCTTCCACATATCGCGCGATACTTCACCATGAAGCTTAGAAACACCATTAGAAATATGACTTACACGTAAGGCAGCAAGTGAGTGGTTGAATACATCATCTTTAATCCCCGTAATTTTTCTTACCTCTTCAAGAGATAGTCCATTAAAGAAACTCATACTATTCAACAAATTAATATCGTGTTTTTCGTTACCCGCCTCTTCCGGTGTATGGGTTGTGAAAATCATTTTACTTTTTAATCTATCTAAATCTTTCCACTTACCATGTAAATGGAAAGCTGCAGAAAGTGCGTGAGCTTCATTTAGGTGATAAACATCCGGCTCGTAGTTAAGTTCATCCAACAACTTAGCTCCTCCAATACCCAAAATAATACTTTGAGCTATTTTAGCCTTAGGATCAGCATCGTATAAATTAAAGGTTGCCGATTGACTTAGGTAATCATTCTCCGGTAAATCCGTAGAAAGAAAGAACATTGGTACAGTTCCAAAAGTTTCGGGCTTCAAAAAATAGGCCTTTACCCATACAGGTGATCCACTAATCTGAACAGTAAACTTAATATTTGTATCTACTAGATAATCGTAATACTTGTTACGGAAAGTAGGCTCCATACATCTGTCTTCCTTACGCTCCTGATCGTAGTATCCTTTTTTCCAAAGAATTCCTATACCTATCACGTTTTGCTTTAAATCATAAGCACTACGCATGTGAGACCCGGCTAAGAAACCTAAACCTCCTGAGTAAATTTTTAAACTTTGATCAATAGCAAATTCCATTGAGAAATATGCAACGCTCTTCTCGTATTTCTTATTGATATTATATGGGTGTCTGTACGCTTCTGGTAAGTGTGACATTGTTCTAATTGTTTAATTAATTACTATTTTCCTCTCTGCTAAAATAAAGATTGTTTTGCTAGAATTTCAAAAGTGAGTGTATTTGTTACACTTACTTAACAACTGATGTAAAGTTACAAAAATCAACACATTACACTATAGCGCTATTAAATTAATTTACAAATGTTAAATTTCACTGTAAGTATTAGATTACAGGACCTCTTCCTGTTTATTAATTTGATCATGTTTTTAATGTTTAGATTAATTTGCCAAAGCTCTTCGTTTTCATAAAAAGACCGTAGATTTGCAAAATGGAATTTTTTGAGTTTCAATTACCCAATGGAATTAGGGTAGTTCACAAAAACGTTGATAGTCCAATAGCGCACTGCGGATTTATCTTAAATATTGGCACAAGAGATGAAATGGATAATGAGCAAGGTATTGCTCACTTCATAGAGCACACAATTTTTAAAGGAACTGCCAAAAGAAAAGCTTACCATATCCTATCCAGGTTAGACGATGTTGGCGGCGAAATAAATGCTTTCACTACCAGAGAAGACATAAGTATTTATGCCTCATTCTTAACCGAATACTACGAAAGAGCCATCGAACTTCTTTTTGATATTATGTTCTCGTCAACTTTTCCTGAAAAAGAATTAAATAAGGAAAAAGACGTAGTTATAGATGAAATATTCTCATATAAGGATAATCCGTCTGAATTGATATTCGATGATGTAGAGGCTATGATTTTCAGGGATCATCCAATTGGGAATAATATTTTAGGTAGCCCGGAAACAGTAAGATCTTTTAACAAAGAAAAAGTAATTAAGTTTTTGGATGAAACTTTCTCAACTGATGAATTGGTTTTTTCCTCTATCGGAAATATTTCAGAAAAAAAACTTAAACACTTAATCGAGAAATATGGCATCAACGTTCCAAAAAAACACCGCAACAGAAAAAGAATTCCAATAAATGAATATAAGCCCCGCTTTGTGGAAAAGAAGATGGATACATACCAAACTCACGCCATAATAGCAAACAGGGCTTACGATGCCAACCACCCAAAAGTAACGGCTCTTATTCTGTTGAATAATTTACTGGGAGGAACAGGTATGAACACAAGACTAAACCTCAACATCAGAGAAAAATACGGTTTTACATATAATCTGGAATCATTCTATACTCCTTATAGCGACACAGGTGTTTTTGGTATATATCTGGGAACTGATAAAGGAAGTGTTGAAAAAACCATAAAGCTTGTTTTTAAAGAAATGAAAACTCTAAGAGATAAACCATTAGGAGTTTTACAACTTAGCAAAGCAAAAAAACAACTTATTGGTCAGATGGCTATCGGACAGGAGAATAATGCAAATTCGATGTTGTCTTTTGGAAAAGCATTATTGACTTTCGGCAAAATAGAATCTTATGAATCTGTAATAGAAAAAATAAATGCGATAAGTGCAGAAGATATTCAGCAGGTAGCGCGGGAGGTATTTGATCCTTCGCAACTAACTACGCTTATCTATAGAGCGAAGTAATACTTT